>CAYVAO010000471.1:0-2014 GCA_964448895.1 uncultured Christensenella sp. | reverse complement strand
GGAATGGGTCGCTGTTTCCGCAGGCGACAAACGCTGGGGGATAGTCTGGCGAAATCTGCGTTGCGGTGCTCAGGCGCGCGGAAAGCTCCGTGCCTTCGTAGCGCTTAACGCCCGTAAGCATCCAAATGGAATCCCCAATCAGCGGAAAGTCGGTCTCCCGTACCGTTTCGGTATCGTAGTAGCCACAGAGCAGGATGACCCCGCGCAGCTGCTCCGCCGAGAGCGCGGGCGTTCCGCCTGTTTCTTCGCGGAAGGAAGCGTCCGTATAATAAAGCCCCATCTGCGAGGCAAGGTGCGCGCCGGCGCTGTCCCCGCCAATGAACACACGGCCGGGGTCAATGCCATATTGCTCCGCATGGTCAAGCAAGTACGAAACTGCCTCGTTTACCTGTAAAATCTGCGTGGGATACCGCTCCTCCGGCGCGAGCGCATAGTTGATGTTGGCTACCACATAGCCATAGGAAGCGAGCGTTTGGCAATAGTAGGTAAAGTCCTCTTTATCGTCCCCAACGTAATAGCCCCCGTGCGCATACACAATCAGCGGCTGCGGCGCATCCGCGCGCGCGGCGTAAAGATCCAGTGTTCCATTGGGAAAGCTGCTGTCGTAGGAAACATCCTGCCCTAGCGTATCGATGCGCGAAAGCACCGTGTCGTAATCGCGAGGCTGAACGCCCGCGTTTCCCGTGCAGATGAGGCGAATGAATCGGGTCTGTAAAACCGTTGTAGTAGAGAGCACGACGGCGAGGCAGAGCGAGAGAGCGAGAATCGTCTCCAGCAATATAAACCACCAGCGTTTATGAACTGCTTGTTTCATGTCGTAAACCGCCCTCCTTTCGATTCCTGCCATTTTTCGATATTCTAAATAGTATATCATAGTTGATATCCGGAGCACAACCGAAACGTCGGTATTGATACGCGCTTTAGCGAGTGCTTACTATCGGTGGCGTTTTGCGATTGCGCGGGAATATGGTAAAATAGCAGTACACCGTTTTTAGAACAGAAGGAGCGAACATGGAAACCAATATCCAAATTCTCGCCAGAGAACTCCATCAAAGCGAAACCAACGTAAAAAATGTCGTCGATTTAATTGACGAAGGATACACGATTCCATTTATTGCGCGCTACCGAAAAGAGATGCATGGGGCGATGGACGATACCACCCTGCGCGCACTGGAGGATCGGCTGACCTATCTGCGTAATCTCGCCGACCGGCGCGAGGCGAGTAAAAGGGCCCTGGCCGGGGTCGAACAGCTCCCGACGGTACTCGCAAAGCAGATTGACGAAGCAAAGACCCTCGCCGTACTGGAGGACCTCTACCGCCCCTATAAGCAAAAGCGCCGCACGCGCGCAACGATTGCTAAGGAAAAGGGGCTTGAGCCGCTGGCAAACCTCATTTTTGCGCAGGGCAAGGATCTGCCCGCGCTGGAACAGCTCGCGGAGGGTTATCTCGACGCGGAAAAGGGCGTCAACTCGGTTGAGGAGGCGCTGGCCGGTGCTTCGGATATTATTGCCGAGGCTGTTTCGGACAATGCATCGATCCGGCAGACCCTGCGTGATGTGATATCGAAAAACGCGAAGATCGGTTCCTTGGCCGCAAAGGAGGAGGACTCGGTCTACAGCCTCTACTATCAGTTTGATCAACCCATGAGCAGACTGCAGAGCCATCAGATTCTCGCGATCAATCGCGGAGAAAAAGAGGGTTTTCTCAAAGTGAACCTCGAGCTCGACCGCGAGCTCGCGCTCGGCAGCGTCAAGCGCGCGGTGGTCAAGCCGGGCTCGCGCGCGGAAACGTTTGTAGCATCCGCGGCGGAGGACGCATATGACCGCCTCATTTTCCCCTCGGTTGAGCGTGAAACGCGCGCAGCGCTGACCGATCTTGCGAATGAAGGCGCAATCCATAATTTTGCGCTCAACCTAAAACCCCTGCTCATGCAGCCGCCCGTAAAGGGGCACGTGACCATGGGCCTTGACCCGGGTTATCGCAACGGCTGCAAGGTTGCCGTTGTCAGCGACA
>CAYVAO010000470.1:0-2017 GCA_964448895.1 uncultured Christensenella sp. | reverse complement strand
CGGGACTTTGTCGAAAAGCACGGCGGAGGCAATCTGCTGCTCTATGGAGACCGCGGAACGGGAAAGAGCAGCACGATCAAGGCCCTCGCAAACGAATATAGAGATCAAGGACTGCGCATTGTCGAAGTTACGAAAGACAGTATTCCGCAGTTTCCCGAAATCATGGAAAAACTTCGTGAAGTTCCGCTACGGTTCATCCTGTTTTTGGACGATCTTTCGTTTTCGACGGACGACGCAAGTTTTTCCGCGTTGAAATCCGTGCTGGAAGGCGGCGTGGTCGCAAGGCCGGAAAACTGCCTGATCTATGCGACGAGCAACCGCCGACATTTGGTTAAGGAATCGTTTTCCGAGCGGAGTGTGGACGTGGACGACGTGCACGCGAGCGACACAAAGCAGGAAAAGCTTTCGCTCTACGACCGTTTCGATCAAACGGTAAATTTCTTTGCGCCGGATCAGGCACAGTATCTTTCCATTGTGCGCGCGCTTGCGCAAGAAAGAACGCTACCGATCTCGACGGAAGAGCTGGATCTTGCCGCAATTCGCTGGGCGATTCGCGCGGGAGGCAGGTCTCCAAGGGTCGCAAAGCAGTTTGTAGAGTGGGCGGCTGCCCGGTCTCAAAAAGGCGCATCGATTCTGGATGAATGAGCCGGAATCCTTGCGCAAATGATCACATACAACCTGCAAAGCAACCGGCGGCGATCACCCGTCGGCTGTTTTGTGTTTTGACTTATTTGTTATTTGAAGAGGTGATTTCCTTTGGAAACAAGCAAAAAACACAAGTTTGCATCCGCGCTCTCAGCTGCCTTTCCGCACACATTGCCTGTTTGGGCAGGCTTTCTTGTGCTAGGCATTGCTTACGGTATGTTGATGTTGGAAAAAGGGTACGGCCCGCAGTGGTCGGTGCTCATGAGCGCGGTTGCCTTCTGCGGCAGTATGCAGTTTGTGGCGATTACGCTGCTAACGACCGCATTCCACCCGCTGGAAGCGTTGATCTTAAGCCTGCTTGTCAATGCGAGGCATTTATTCTACGGGCTCTCGATGCTGGATAAGTACAAAGGATTCGGCAAGGTAAAAGGCTTTCTGATCTACACGCTTTGCGACGAAACATTCTCCATCGTCTCCTCGGTAAACCCGCCGGATGGAATCGAACCCAAGTACTTTTATTTGAGCATTTCACTGCTGGACTATTTGTATTGGGTGTTTGGCTCTCTATTGGGAGGATTGCTTGGCGGGTTTATGCCGTTTGATATGAAAGGACTCGATTTTGCGCTGACGGCGCTATTCGTCGTACTGTTTTTAGAGCAAATGAAGAAGAAAGGCAACTGGATACTTGGCTTGATTGGTATCGGTTGCGCGTTGGTTTCTCGCTTTGTATTCGGGCAAACATGGTTTTGCCGGCGCTGATCATTATTCTCATCACGCTGCTTGCGGGGAGGAAAAAACTGTGCAATCTTTGTTAACCCCGACTCAAATTATACTCACGGTGCTCGCTGTTGCACTGGGAGCGATGGCGACGCGTTTTCCTCCGTTTTTTCTGTTCCCGGAAGGAAAGCAACCGCCGCAGGTGGTTACCTATCTTGGGAATGTTCTTCCGCCGGTGATGATGGGATTATTGGTCGTCTATTGCCTGAAGGAAGTCCCGATCGTGGCGTATCCACACGGGCTGCCGGAGTTGATCTCGATTGCGTTTATTGTTGTGATCCATCTTTGGCGTAAAAACGTGCTGCTCAGCATCGGCTGTGGCACAGCGCTCTATATGTTTCTTGTTCAAGCGGTATTTGTGGTATGATCAATTTGGAGGAAGAATGAAATGGAAGAGATTAAACTTGGCAGATACCGTCATTTCAAAGGCAACGAATACGAGGTGCTATACCTTGCCAGACATTCGGAGACGCTAGAGGAGATGGTCGTCTATCGCGCACTCTATGGCGAACACGGTGTATGGGTGCGTCCGGCGCATATGAGGAACGAAATTGTAGACCGTTATGGGAGAAAACAAAGGAGATTCAGGTATAAT
>CAYVAO010000469.1:0-2032 GCA_964448895.1 uncultured Christensenella sp. | reverse complement strand
TCCCGTGCATACTGGATAACTCTATCACCGGCATGACGGGACATCAGGATAACCCTGGTACAGGCTTTACGCTGGAAGGCGAAATCGCGAATAAGATCGCAATCGAGGACGTGCTAAAAAGCTTTGGTTACGGCAATGTGATCATCGTTGACCCGCAAGACCTCAAGGCGATGCAAAAGGCCGTAGACGACGCGCTGGCAAGCGAGGTTCCCGCCGCAATCATCGCGAGAAGGCCATGTCTGCTCATCAAGCGCATCAAGCACGATATCGGCAAGTGCACGGTCGACCGCGACAAGTGCCGCAGTTGCAAGATGTGTCTCAAGGTCGCCTGTCCCGCGATCCACATGAAGGACGGTAAGGCCGAGGTGGATCAAACACTCTGCACGGGCTGTCAGGTCTGCGCGCAGGCTTGCCCGTTTGACGCGATTTCCCGCATGGACGAGCGGAAAGGAGAATGAGAAACATGGCAAACTTTACCGGAAAAAGCATTCTAATCTGTGGCGTTGGCGGGCAAGGCACGCTGCTCATGAGCAAAACCCTCACGGCGGGTCTCGTGCAAGCGGGATTCGACGTTAAGATGAGCGAAGTACACGGCATGGCGCAGCGCGGCGGCTCCGTCTCTACGCAGGTACGCTATGGCGAAAAGGTCTACTCCCCGAGCATCGGGCGCGGCGAGGCGGATGTGCTGGTCGCGTTTGAAAAACTCGAAGGCGCGCGCTATTCCAATCTGCTGAAAATCGGCGGTACCGCGCTGATCAACGATTATGAAGTGATGCCGCTGCCGGTCTCCAGTGGAGCCGCAACGTACCCCGCCAATCTCTACGACGAGATGCAAAAGGTGTTTGATCTTCGCGTGATCCCCGCGAGCACCATCGCAAAATCGCTCGGCAACATCCGCTGCACCAATATCGTGCTGTTGGGTGCGCTGGTTCGCGCGTTTTCGCTGGAATCCATCGATTGGAACGCGGCGCTGACCGAGTCGGTGCCCCCCAAAGCGCTCGCAATGAACCTAGCCGCATTTGAAGCGGGCTATCAATATCAAAAATAGCTCGTCTCTTCGGCGCGGTTTGTGATACAATATCAGGCAATATATTTAGGGCGATTGTTCGCCCTATTTATAAAGGTTTACAGGAAAGAGGATGTGGCGCAATGGTATCCAAGGACATGCTCAATCTGGGGCGCGTACGCTCCGCCATCCGCGAACTCTTTGAGTTCGGGCGCAAGCGCGCGGCAATCGTGGGCGAAGCGAACGTATACGATTTTTCCATCGGCAACCCTTCCGTTCCACCGCCCGCGCAACTCACGGAGGAAATGGTTCGGCTGCTGAACACCAGCGATCCTTCCGCGCTGCATGGCTACACCAGCGCGCCGGGCGCAAACGGAACGCGGGACGCGATTGCGGAGAATCTCAATCGCCGCTACGGCACTTCCTTTTCCCGCAAGAATCTTTACATCACCTGTGGCGCGGCTGCGGCGCTGTCTTCGGCTCTACGCGCGTTGACGCTCGATCAGAACACAGAGTTTATCGCCATCGCACCGTATTTTCCGGAGTATGGCTGCTTTGCCAAAACCGCGGGCGGGAAGCTCGTTGTCGTCGAGCCGGATATGCAGCATTTTCAGATTGATTTTGACGCACTTGCGGCAAAGATCAATCCGCACACGCAGGCCGTCATCATCAATTCGCCCAACAATCCCTCCGGCGTGATCTATTCCGCGGAGACGATTCACAGGCTTTCCGATTTGCTGCGTCAAAAGAGCGCCGAGGTCGGTCACCCGATCTACCTGATTTCAGACGAACCCTACCGCGAGCTGAATTATTCGGACGCTCCCGTGCCGTTTGTCACGGATTATTACGACTCCAGCATCATCACGTATTCCTATTCCAAGAGTCTGTCGTTGCCGGGCGATCGCATCGGCTATGTGCTGATCGGAAACGATATGCCGGACTTTGACGATGTTTACGATGCGATTGCGGGCAGCGCACGCATACAGGGTTACGTCTGCGCGCCGTCGCTGCTGCAAAAAGCAATCG
>CAYVAO010000468.1:0-2045 GCA_964448895.1 uncultured Christensenella sp. | reverse complement strand
TACAAAAGAAGTTTGCGAGCTGTATCAATCGTTTTTGTCGGGAAATATGGGCGCGATTGACGAAGCCAGAGAAAAGTGGCCCGCCAGCACCGGCGAAATGATCGAGGGAACGATCAATGGATGAGCAAGGCGTTCGCTATGCGGAAGAGATGATGCGCCGGTTTGAGGCAAACGAGAGCGGCGCCGTCTCCATTCCGATCAAAGTCAAAAGGCTCCAAAGACGTCTTATGCTCATGGCGCATGCTTTTTTACATCAGGATGCGTTAGAAGAGCCCGCGAAAAACAGCGGAATATGGACGAAGGTCGCCTTTTTCTTTCGGCAAAGTGTTCGAAGGATGACGATCTGGATGATTCAGCGTTTGGTTCTGATCGCAAAGAGATTTTCTAGTTGACCGGCAAAGAGCCGATCGGCGGGAAACACAGTTAGCGCCCGCATGAAGGGCTTTGATTCCGGCCCGGTATGCGCGCGTCGGGATATGGCGCAAGAGCGGACGTTGCGTAATAAGGAGACCAGTAATGAGATTAGGGGTTGATTTATCTCCCTTTTATACCGAATCAAAATACCGTGGCATTGGCAGATATGCGCGGGGATTGCTTCAAGAATTGATTCGTATCGACGAGAAGGACCAGTTTCATTTTTTAAACATCTATGGCGCGTATGAAGGCGAACCGCCGATGAATCAGCGGTGTTTTTTGCATCAGTATCCTTGCGGACCCAAGATCGAATTCAGCGGTGGGAAGTTGCTACTGGCTGATCCTTCCACGGCGGATTACCTGCACGCAGCGATCGATCAATATCTGCGATCGAGCCGAATTGACGCCATGCTGTTTCTGAGTATGATGGAGAACAACATGCCATTTCAGGTGGAGTGGTTCTCCGGCGTTACCAAGATCGGTATCCTGTATGACCTCATCCCGCTTGTGTTTTCCGAGGAATATCTTCCAAGCGAAAAGGATAAGCAGCATTATTTGGATACGCTGGAGTTTGCCAAGCAGATGGACTTGTTGCTTGCAATATCGGAGACGACGAAGAACGACGCGGTCAGGTTCCTTGGCCTATCCGAAGAAGAGATCGTCGTAATCAATGCGGGCGTTGACGAGCAGTTTCTTGCCGCGGCGGAAGAAGCGCACCTTCCGATGTCTCAAAAATTGGAGCAGGATGATCCATATATCCTGTTTATCGGCGGTATGGATTCCAGAAAGAACATCGAAAAAGCAATTCAGGCGTTTGCGAAAAATCGCGCGGCGCGCGAAAAAAACATTCGTTTTGTCATTGCTGGACGATCGACGATTGCGAGCAAGGCGAGCTTTATCAAGGCGGCGCGCCGCTACGGTGCGAATGACAGGGTCGTTTTTCCAGGATATGTTCGGGATGAAGACATGGTGGCGCTTTACAAAAACGCGCTCGCGCTGCTCTTTCCCTCGCTGTATGAAGGCTTTGGCTTGCCGGTTTTGGAGGCGATGTGCAGCGGCACCGCGGTCATCACGTCGAACACATCCAGCTTGGCGGAAGTTGCGCAAGGGTATGCGTATCTTGTCGATCCGGAAAATGCGGAGCGTATTTCCGACGGGATCACCGCCATGCTGAAGTCCGGCGAAGAAGCCGAGGCGCAGATTTGCCGCGCAAAGCGTTATGCGACTGCTTTTTGTTGGCGCCGTGTCGCCGAGGATTCGCGAAACGCAATCTTAAGCTTCAGCGAGAGAGCAAAGCCTGCTGAGCACATATCAAAACCGTTTCATATGGAAGCCGAACTGTTGGACGCAATCGCGAATCTGCATACTCAGTTTTTCATGCCGTTTACCTGGATGAATGCGCTTACGTTTGCGAAGCAGATGCGCCGCTTCGAGCGGGGCATTGAGGAAGACGGAATTCGTCAGGGTTCCCGCATTCTTTATGACGTGAGCCGTGTTTGTGCCGAAGACTGCGCGGGAGGCCACGCTGCGATTGACCGGATCAGCGGGCAACTGATGTGCGCTCTGGCAATCGGTGCAGAAGTTGTGCCAGTCAAACTGAAACGTGAGCAAGACAGCACCAGCTTCGTTCG
>CAYVAO010000467.1:923-2058 GCA_964448895.1 uncultured Christensenella sp. | reverse complement strand
TTGATTGAAATGATTGCTATACTTGTTCTTACTGTGTATGATGGTCATATAATGCTATATTGATAGAATAGATACAAATCGGGAGCCTGTTTGACGACACTTGACAGCTTGTCCGAATAAAGGATGTACCGGTATGTTAAATCTCCGCCACAAACGACAAAAGGCAAAAAATTATGTTTTGGCAAGATCAATGATGATTTCATTGACCTATGCCATCTTTGGTTTCGTCTGGATTATAGGTTCAGAAATCGTTTTGTCGATATCACATGTCGAGAGCAGCGCTGTATTTTCTATCAACATTATAAAAGGACTGGTGTTTGTAGCGGCGACCGCGCTGTTGATGTTTATCCTTATCTATCGTAATCTACGAAAAGTTGTTCAAGAGAGTGAGATTCGTGCGCGCAGCGAGGAGGCACTCAACGAAGCGCAACGGTTGGCGCATATAGGCAGTTTTGTTTACGACGAAAAAACAAATACGCTAACCGGCTCCAATGAAACGTTGCGTATGCTGAACGTTGATAAGACTAGTTTTAAAGGAAATCTTGCGCCGCTCTTTGAAACGGTGTCCCCGCAGGATCGCTCGCGCGTTGAGCAGGCTGCCATGGTTACACTGCATGAACAGAAAGAAGCGCAGCTTATCTGCAGCATTTCTCCACCCGGAAGCCCCACGAGGAACGTTCAGCTTCGATTTGTGCCAAAAGAAAACGGCGGAACCAGCTTTATTCTTGGAATCATTCAGGATATTACCGAGCGATTACAGGCGGAGAACGCTGCAAAAGAAAACGAAGCTATCTATAAAGCGTTTATCAATTCGGGTTATGATCTAATCTATTTAAAGGATAACTCCCTTCGCTATATCGCCGTCAACACCAATATGCAGCAGTTCTACGGCGTTTCGGAAGAACAACTGATCGGCAAAAAAACAAGTGAGGTTTTTCCGTTTCACGACGCTCAGTTTTGGGAGGCGCGTGATCAGCGTGTGCTCGAACAGAATAAAGCGGAGTTTGTGGAAGACATTGGTCGGGATCGAGTGTTTGAAACGATTATCTTCCCAATCGATATTTCAGAGAACAAGCGCGGTGTAGGCGGTATTGCCCGCGATATTACGCAACGTAAGCAGGCTGAGGCCGCTGTG
>CAYVAO010000467.1:0-913 GCA_964448895.1 uncultured Christensenella sp. | reverse complement strand
TGTGGAACAGGAACGCGACCGCGCGCAAACCTATCTGGAAAACACCGCAATCATCAATGTTGCGATGGATAAGGATGGAATTGTAACGCTGATTAACCGGGCGGGCTGCGATAAGCTGTGCGTTACAAAGGCAGAGGTACTTGGACAAAATTGGATCGAGCGCTTTGTTCCGTCTCATGAGCGCGAGAGCGTCCGCAGTATCATTCGTCTTGTGTATGAGGGCGTTTACCAGTTCAACGAGGTAAATGAAAATGGCGTGATCTGCGCAAATGGCGAGGAGCGCCGCATTGAGTGGCGTAATTCAATTTTGCGAGATGCGCACGGTAATTTTAGCGGCATATTTGCCGCAGGCGTTGATGTTACCGAACTGCGCCAGGCGATGCAGGCGTTGCGAGAGAGCGAGCGAAGCAAGTCTGTTTTGCTTTCCAACCTCGCGGGTATGGCATACCGCTGCGCATATGATCGTGATTGGACGATGCAATTTGTTTCCAACGGATGCTTCGAGCTAACCGGCTACTTACCGGAAGAACTCCTAAATAATCGCGTTATCGCATTTAACGATATCATATGCCCGGAATATCGCGCGCCTATTTGGGAAGACAGCACTTTAAGTATTACAACAAAACAAAACTGTCGGTATGAATACGAAATTTTAACAGCTTCCGGTGAGCGAAAATGGGTGCTCGATATCAACCAAGGGGTTTATAACGAAGCGGGTGCGATAGAAGCGCTGGAAGGGATTATTATTGATATTACCGAGTCAAAACGCCAGTTTTTACAGATTCAGTATCTAAACGACCACGATCTTTTAACTGGCCTATACAACCGCTCCTATTTTGAAGCGGAGCGAAACCGAATGAACCGCGAGAGAACTTGCCATATAACGATAATGCATGCGGACATCAACGGCCTC
>CAYVAO010000466.1:0-2065 GCA_964448895.1 uncultured Christensenella sp. | reverse complement strand
TGCGCAGTGGTACAACGCTGAGAACATCGATAACCCGGACATCGCGCTCCTCGTCTACGATTGAGTCTCCTGACTCCTTAAGAAAATAGAACCCCCAGTGAAAACGGAGGGCGTACCCCCTCCGTTTTCCGTTTGACTCCGCCACTCTCTCTGATCGGATTTCGCAACGTTTCGTTGCCGATCCCTTAAGATTTCTAACAGCCAAGATACAACGATGATAAACAAAACGCCGGTAGTGAATCGAACGGATTCCCTGCCGGCGTAGTTTGGTTATACTCGGTTGTTTCAGCGCTCCTGCTGCAGCGTGAACTCACGCATGTTCGCTTTTTCCTCTTCGGTGAACTTCCTCAGGGTATTGATCGTCTCGCCGTTGTTCCATTTGCGATCGCCTACGTCGTCCGTCGTACCCATGATGGTGACGTTGACCTGACGATGACGGGCGCGTACGTGATCCCAGTCGATAAAGTAGATATGCGCAAACTCGCCCGCGTCCAGCTTGCCATCCTTGATGGTGACGCTCTCGCTGCGGCCGAAGAACACGCTTCTGAGGTGACCATCCGTGTTCATGCTGGTGAAGTTACCGGGTTCGTCGCAAGCGCGGCCAAACTGCGCATGGACGGGGCCCGGATGGCGATACTGGTGCTCTTCTGCAAAGTCCGGAATCATCTTGCGCATGATATCCAGCAAGTCGTGTTGCAGATATTCCAAGTCAAACGAATCCAGATCGTGCGAGCATTCCTGAATCATCACGGAACACGTCGTGTGATGCGACACGATGGCGCAGGTGCCGTTTTTCACGCCCGATGCCGCAACGATTTCCAAGATTTCCTTGGAGATATCGTGAAACGTGGGGATCCATCCGCGGGACTGCAACTCGATCTCTTTTTGAACTACTTTAAATTCCATACTGTCATCCTCCTGATTGATCTTATGAATCGGTACGCTTATTACCGTTTTGCTGCGCGGTCATCCCATGCGCTGCGAACGGCTAAAATCATCTCGTCCACCATCGCGGCCCTGTCCTTCGCCTTCACAACCCCGCTGGAGGAGCCGGTTGCCTCCGCGCCCGCGCGGATCACACGGTACACGTCCTCGCCGTTGCTGATGCCCGCGCCTTGCAGCACAAAGATATCGGGATCAACGTCCTTCACCGCGCGAATTGCTGCCGCTACATACGCCATATCGCTGGTTTGTCCCGTACCGATCAGCCCCGTCGGCTCGGCTACGATGATGTTCGGGCGCAGTTTTGCAACCGCGGCGGACTCCTCCGGCGTATCCGTGCAAACGATGGTGGCGAGTCCCACATCATCATCGCGTTTGATGTTCTGCGCCAGAGCTGAGAGCGAAATCGGTTTTTCGCAGTGGTATAGCATTACGCCTTTTGCGCCCGCGGCAACCAGCGACTCCGGCAGCGTATCCGCAAGCCCTCTGCCGGGAACAATCGGGTCCATATGCGGCGCGAAGACGAAGATTCGCTCCGTTGCCTCCGCAACGCGGCGCAGCTCGACAACCGGCGTCGTGAAGATGATATCGACGTCGTACTTTTTCGCTGCGGCATCCGCCGCAAGCGCAAGCGCAAGCACATCGTCCCCGAAAAGGTACGACTTCGGGCCAATTTCAAAAAACGGGGGTTTGAGTTGAAATCCGTTCAGCAAATCCGTTTTCTCCCTTATTTTCATCTTTCGATAAAGCCGGATACAGGTGCATCCGCTACTGACGTTAGCTTACTCCATATTTTCTATTCAGTCAATATTATTTTCTTTTTTATTGTCTATTGATTTCTTATAGGAATACTTTTATACTGCTTTTAGAAAGTATTATTTTCTATTGCAAAATTTACCATCGTATGGAGGTAAGGATATGGCGAATGAAGCTGCGATCAAGGCGCTTGAAAATGCGTATCAAATCGAGGCGGATGCCATCCGGCACGCGCTCGGCGGGATCAAGAAAGAAGACTTTCTGCGCGCGGTAAGCGTTCTCGCAAATGCGCCCCGCATCGCGGCGAGCGGCTGCGGGCACTCCGGCATCTGCTGCCAGCATTTTGCGCATCTCATGTGCTGCATTG
>CAYVAO010000465.1:0-2067 GCA_964448895.1 uncultured Christensenella sp. | reverse complement strand
AAGAGAACATCAAGCCCGAAATCAAGGTGCCTGGAATTCTTTACGACTCGCTTGGCTATAAAAAAACAGCCGAATACATCGTTGCCTATGCCAAGGCGAACAACTGCAAAATTCTCTATGGGCACGACATGGCGCAGTTTAAAACAATGGTTACATCGCAGAACGGATTCTACGAATAACGCTCTGACTCACGCAGATCATATTGAAATAAGTTACGCAAAATTACGTGCTTACCTAAACCGCTTTTCTACGTTTTCATTCAGATCTTTTGAGCATTGCCGGCATGGCGCAAAACGCATGATCCGGCTAGACAATGCTGATATCCTGCTTATTCCATCATTTTGAATCAACAATTTTCTACAGTACATGAACAAAAAGTATTGGAGTGAAATCACTTCTTAGAAGGATTTGCTTCCTGCTCAAAAAAATCTGGCGAGCGATACAAGAACTTCATCAAAACAGAATCGCATCATAAATTATAAAAGAGAAACCAAGAATTCTAGTGAACTAGAATAACATTGCAAAAGCAATGAAAGAGAAGAAAGGAATCACTTGGTATGAAAAAACTGATTTCTTTGCTCTTGGTTGTGGTTATGGCACTCAGCTGCCTCAGCGGATGCAGCGTGAGCCCGGCCACCGAAGCCGGCGCAGACGCCAGCGCCGAAACAACCGCCACCGAACCGGAAACCGCAGCAGCGGAGACTGCGGCGCCCGCTTCGAGTGATCTGGTCGTCGATCTTTCCGATATTACGATCGGCGCAAGCGTCATGTCGCTCCAGCATGAGTTCATGGCGAATCTCGTTGTTGGTTACAAAGAATTCCAGCGTCAGACCGGCATCAATATCCTGATTACGGAAGGCCGCAACATGGAGCCCGTAAAGCAGGTAACCAACGTAGAAAACTACATCACGCAGAATGTAGATGGCATTCTCTGCCAGTGCATCTCCGTGGAAACCATGAAGGATACCCTGCAGCGCGCCATCGCAAGCGGCATTCCGGTCGGTATCTATCCCTACGACCGCACCGTTGGCGTAACCACCTACTTTGGCTACGACGAATACGTTTGGGGTTATAGCCTCGGCGAAGCGGCTGCAGCTTGGACAAACGACAAGCTCGGCGGCAAGGCGAAGATCATCAGCCTGACAACCTCGCTGGAAGAATCCGCCATGGAACGCTGCAGGGGCTGGACGGAAGCGGCCAACGCAATCCTCGGCGAAGAGAACATTGAGTGGGTTACCGTTGAAGCAACCAGCTCGGAAGACGCAATGTCCAACGTGGAATCCGCGCTGCAGGCCAACCCGGATACCGATATCATACTCGTTTTTAACGACGAAATGGGTATTGGCGCATACGAAGCAGTTACGCAGTCCGGCATGGACACAACCAACATGTTCCTCGGCTCCTGCGATGGTACGGACTCCGTTCTCGATCTCGTTTCGCAGAACACGGTCTATCGCTGCACCGTTGCCAACGATCGCTATGTTTCCGAAATCGGCTTCTACTGGGTAGAAAACATGGTCAAGATCGTGCTGGGTATGGACTATGACGATCCATTCCCGATCACCACAATGGCCGTTACCTACGACAACGTTGCCGCTTACAAGTCCCGTGAGCCCTCCTACGTCATCAGCCAGGAACTCATTGACTACGTAAACGCAAATAAGTAACCTCCGAATAAGAACCTCCTTAACCCATCGAGCTGTTGTGCAATCGCTTGCTCGCGCCGCTCCCCTGCGGCGCGGGTAAGCGGCACAATAGTACGCAAAACAAGCGCGATCCTTGCAAGGGTGCGTATGATATTGCTCACGCACCGCTGCACATTAGGAGAATGACGAATGGAAAATAAAACGTTTCCGGAAAGCAATGCAGCACTGAAGCATAATACGATTCTCTCGGTGAGGGAACTTACGAAAAATTACGGACCCGTTACCGTGCTCGATCATGTGAGCGCGGAGTTCCGCGAGGGTGAAATCCTCGCGCTAATGGGCGAGAACGGCGCAGGGAAATCCACGCTTTGCAAGATCATCTCCGGCGCAATTGAACCCTCCGGTGGCGATATCACGATAG
>CAYVAO010000464.1:0-2067 GCA_964448895.1 uncultured Christensenella sp. | reverse complement strand
TGAGGGTTGCTTGTGCCTGCGGCACAGGCGCGGAGAAAACGCGCGAAAAAGCGCATTTATCCTGTATAAAACAATACAATTTCACCCAAAAACGTCAGTTCTTTTCTATAATATATATACAGAGTTCTGTTTTTGTGGTATACTGATGAGTAATAAATTAGGGGAAGTTTGAGTAGCGAACGCATGCGCGTCACCGGCCTTCGGCTTGTCAATTTTAGAAATTATCCGTCCCTCTCCCTGCGCCCGGATGCGGGCCTTTGTGTGCTGACGGGTGAAAACGCCGCGGGCAAGACCAACGTGCTGGAGTCGCTCTTTTTATGCTCTCTCGGTCGCAGTCACCGCACGGTGCGCGACGGCGAGATGGTGCGTTCTGGCGAGCTGTTCGCCAGCGTCGCGGGCGATGTGGACACGCGCGGCGGCCCGCGCAGAATCGAATGCAAGCTCTTTCCCGGCGAGCGCAAGAAGTTCACGATCGACGGCTCTCCGCTTTCCCGCTCGGGCGAGCTGCTTGGCTGCCTCAATGTGGTTATGTTTGCTCCCGAAGACCTTTCTCTGGTCAAAGACGGCCCGGGTGAGCGCAGACGTTTTCTCGATATGGCGATTTCGCAATTGAGACCGTCATACTACTATACGCTTCAGCAATACAACAACGCGCTCAAGCAAAGAAACGCCCTCCTGAAAGACCCGGACGGGTTGGATTACGATGCGCTGGAGAGCTGGGATGAGCAGCTTGCCGTCCTCGGGGCATCCATCATCATGAACCGCACGGAGCTGGTCGACCGCCTGAGCGTCATCGCGGCGGAACAGCACGAAACGCTTTCAGATGGCGCGGAGGTGCTCTCGGTGGAATACGAGCCAAACGTTTCGCAGAGCGCGTCCAGCGACCTAGCCAAAACCCTGCGTCTTGCGCTGTCGGACACGGCGGAGCGGGACGTTTATCGCGGCAGCACGTCGGTTGGCCCGCATAGAGACGATCTGGGCCTGCGCGTGAGCGGAACGGACGTGCGCGTCTACGGCTCGCAAGGCCAGCAGCGCACGACGGTGTTGAGCCTCAAGCTCGCACAGCTGGAGATTCTCCGGCAGGAGAAGGAAGATTCGCCGGTGTTGCTACTGGACGATGTGTTTTCCGAGCTTGACCGCAACCGGCAGAAGATGCTGCTCATCGCGGCGCAGGATTGCCAAACGTTTTTAACGTGTACGCACCTGGAAGAGGTTGCGAGCGCGGGCGTGGAGCAGATGCAGGTCTATCAGGTGGCAAACCGCCGCGTGGTCGAGCTGTAAGAGAGGAAGGAATCAAATGCAGCTGCATATCGGCGCGGACGTCAGCGTTCCGCTGGATAAAGTTTTGTTCGTGCTCAACGATTCGGGCATGACGCCGCCGACACGGGCGTTTGTCGAAAAGGCGCGTAAGGAGCGCAGATTGACCCCGTGTGCCGGAAAGGTAAAATCCTATGTCGTGCTCAAGGAACGCGGCAGAGAGCGCGTTTTTGCCTCCCATATCGCCTCCGCCACGCTGGAGAAGCGCTGGAAGAGCGAAATCGGCAGGGAGTACCTCAATGAGGTTGCGGTGCTGACCATCTCCGAGGCGGAGCAGGAATAGTTTTTCATTCCCGTTATGCGGGAACGAGTTTCTAAAAAGAACGAGAGAGTGCGGAACCTGGAAGCGGGATTCGTACGGCGAGACAGAGAGGAAAGACAACATGGAACTACCCAACAAGCAAGCATACGACGCTTCGCAAATTCAGGTGCTGGAAGGATTGGAGGCGGTTCGCCGCCGTCCGGGCATGTATATCGGCTCCACCGATACGCGCGGGCTGCATCATCTCGTCACCGAGGTGGTCGATAACTCCATCGACGAGGCGCTTGCCGGTTACTGCACGCATATCGAAATCTTCATCCGCCCGGACAACTCCGTGACGGTTGTGGACAACGGACGCGGCATTCCGGTCGGCTTGCACGAAAAAACGGGCAAAAACGCGCTTACCGTGGCGCTGACGATGCTTCACGCGGGCGGAAAGTTCGGCGGCGGAGGCTACAAGGTCTCCGGCGGACTCCACGGCGTCGGCG
>CAYVAO010000463.1:0-2069 GCA_964448895.1 uncultured Christensenella sp. | reverse complement strand
GATGCGCATACTCTACTGCCAAAGCTGGAATCTGCTATTCGCGCTTATGATATTCACTCCGACGAGAAGAACGTTTATTCCGGCGGTGTTACGATCCTTTTTCGCGCGTTTGCCGGAGTAGAGGGACGCAAACTGATTACACAGATGGAAGACGCGTTTGCGAATAGGAATGAAGCATATTTCGTTTGCCAATTGAAAAATGGAACACCACAGGAAAGCAGCGTGTTATCCGAAAGCGAACTGCGCGAAACTTGCGGAATCAACTGTCCGCCGGAACAACCGGTCTTGACGGAAGGCGAGCCTGCATGGCTCATCGAGCCGCTGCGCGAACTCCCGCGCGTGATTCTATTCGGCGGCGGTCATGTGGCGCAGTGCATGGCGCGGCAGCTCGACCTACTAGACTATCGTATTTGGGTGGTTGAAGATCGCGAGGCGTTCGCAAAAGAAGAATTGTTTCCTTCGGCGGAGCGGGTGCTGCATTGCGATTATGCAACCATCGAGCCACTGCTGAATCTCACTTTGCGCGATCATGCGATCGTAATGTCGCGCGGGCACGAGACGGATTATCAAATTCTACGTTGGCTGTTGCGATCAAAGGCAGATTATATCGGTTGCATCGGCAGCAGAAAAAAGATTGCGCTTACGAAAGAGCGCCTGCGCGCGGATGGCCTGGATGAAGCGCAGATTGCGCGGCTGCATGCGCCGATCGGGCTGGCGATATGCGCGCAAACGCCCGCCGAAATCGCGGTCAGCGTCGCGGCGGAGCTGATTCAATATCTATCTTATCAAGCATAGAATCGATCAATCAAACAAGAGCGTCCGAAATAAATCCGGGCGCTCTTTTGTCACGTAACAAACATTATTTTGCGGGTGGTGCCGTCTTCACATCTTCGTAGGAAGAGAGCGCATAACCGCGCTTGCGAAGAAGATCGATTGTGCCCTCCTTGCTCTTTGGCGTTTCGCCGCCACCGGAGCAGAGCACTACGTGTAAGATTTTATCTTTGGGGATGAGTTCCAGCGCGGCGTTAAACGCGGGCGCGGGATGCCCCGCCCAAACAGGCGCCATCAGGGTTACGTCGTCGTAAGCGCTCCAATCAATCGAAAGCGGACGGATTTCGGATGCTTTTCTGCCGAGCGCCTGTGGGCAGCCGGAGAGAAACGCGGAGAAGATGCCGCGTTTTTTCGCTTCCAATACTTCGACAACGTCAGCGCCTGCCGTTGCCGCGCGCTTTTTTGCTTCGGCGCGGGTCGCGCCGCCGAACGAATAATAGAGTATGACCGGCTTCATTGCTAAACAGTACTCCTTTTTTACTTGTGAAAATATGGTTACGTTAGAGAACGAATCATAAAAAAACATTTTTCAGTCAATTGTATGATTGCATTATATGTACTCCATTCTATCATGTCAAGCAAGACGACTTCCAGCGGAAAGCACGCGATTTTACAAGCGGGTATTTGCTTGCGCCCTTGTTTTAACGCGTGTGTTCATGGTATATTGTATAAGCGTTGAGCGGTTTTATGCAAACCGAAATCCAATAGGAACGCAGCAGAAACTGCTCCGGGAGACAATCATGCAACTATACGATCTACATACCCACACCAACATGTCGGACGCGAGATTCCCGATTGAAGACCTCATTGAGGTGGAAAATCAGCAGGGACATATCCTCGGCGTTTCCGATCATCTGTTTTGCTGCGGCATCTATACGCTGAACGATGTGAAAAACTATCTCGAAATTTTGCGGCTCTATCCCGTATATCGCGGAGCCGAAGTCAATATGGAGCACAAGTTCAACCTGCCGGATTCGCTGGAAGATGAGATCGACTATATCATCGCGAGCGTACACAATATGCCGGATGGTCGCGGCGGATTTGTTCCACTCAGTCAATATTTTTCCCACAAATCCGGTTATGCGAAGGAGTATCAGAAAAACTATTCTTCCGATATGAACCGGTACTATCTAGCCTACATCATTCAAATGATGGAAAAAACGTTTTCAACGCAGCGCGTGGATATTCTCGGCCACGCGACGGTTTTGCCGCCCTGCGACGAGCTGTATGGTACCAAG
>CAYVAO010000462.1:0-2080 GCA_964448895.1 uncultured Christensenella sp. | reverse complement strand
CAACTTCTTGAAAACCAACAACCTGATCAACATTCTGGTGTCGGTTTCGATCAATGGCGTACTTGCGCTGGGCATGGTGTTTGTCATCACGGCAGGCGGAATCGATCTCTCCATCGGCGCAATGCTGGCGCTGGCGAGCACGACAATCGGAGTTGTGCTGAATTTAACCGGAAGCAACTTGCTCGCGTGTATTGCAGCGATCGTGATCTGCGGTGTACTGGGTCTTGTAAACGGCATACTGGTTGCCAAGTTTAACATGTTTCCCTTCGTCGTCACGCTGGCGAGCCAGCTTGTCATCCGCGGTTTGGGGTTTGTGATCTCCGGCGGATACTCGTTCGCTTTGGCGAACCCGACGTTTTCACAAATCGGCCTTGGCAAACTCTTTCCATTCATGCCGTACCCGGTCATCATACTGCTGGTGGTGTTCATCATCTCGTATGTGCTGCTGCATTGGACGAAATTTGGCCGCTACGTATACGCGGTCGGCGGTAATATCAACGCGGCGACGGCATCCGGCGTGAATATCTTCTGGACGCGAACGATGACCTTTGTCATCAGCGGCATCTTTGCAGGAATCGCGGGTATTTTGATGACGGCAAAGATCAACGCCGCGCAGCCGAATATCGGCGTTGGATATGAAACGGACGCAATCGCGGCCTGCGTCATCGGCGGAACATCGTTTGCCGGAGGCGTTTCCACCATCCCCGGCACACTGGTTGGTATCGTGATCATCGGCCTAATCTACAACGGCATGAACCTCATCGGCGTGGAATCCTACTATCAAACGATCGTCAAGGGCCTCTTGATCATCGGCGCCGTCATGCTGGATATGACAATCAACAAAAAAAGAGGCTGACGTACGCGTAGCCTCCTTCAAGAAAAACCAAAGTAACGATCCCACGATCTTACACCCGAGAGGGGTAAAGATAAATAAGAAGTAACGATCCCACGATCTTACACCCGAGAGGGGTAAAGATAAATAAACAGGAGGAACTAAAAGTGAAGAAAGTACTTGTTCTAGTGTTGGCGCTTGTCATGGTCATGAGCTTTGCAGCTTGTGCCAGCAGCGCACCGGCAGCACCCGCGACCGAAGAAGCGACGACCGCTCCCGCAGCTGCTGCTACCGAAGCACCCGCCGCCGCGCCGGAAATCCACGTGGCCTACATCGCAAAGAACACCGTAGACGCTTTCCATGCAACGCTGAACGGCGCAGCCAAAGTCGCGCTGGATGCCATGGTCGCCGACGGCACGATCGCCGACTGGCAGCTCTATGATGGCCAGACCGACCCGATCATCCAGACCAACCTGATTGAAGACGCGATCAACAACGGCGCGAACTTCGTCATCCTGCTCCCGGCAGAAGCCGAAGGCAGCGCACCTGTGGTTTCCCGCTGTGCGGAAGCCGGTATCCCGATTATCGTCGTCAACTCCATGACGAACAACACCACCGATCTCGCAACGGCTTTTGTCGGTTCCAATGACGTTCAAGCCGGTGAGATGATGGCGCAGTTCGTTCTGGATAAAGTTCCCGATGGTGGTAAGTATGCCCACATGATGGGTATTGTCGGTAACTCCGCTCAGATTCAGAGAGGCGAAGGCATCGCGAATATCATGGGCGCACAGAGCACGTGGAGCAGCGTCGGTGATTTCGCGGCGGACTGGTCTGCCGACAAGGCCGTCAGCTTCGCGACAGATGTTCTCACCCAGTATGGTGATGAAATCAAAGCTATCATTTGCGACAACGACGACATGTCGTCCGCTGTCCAGGCGTATTGCAACTCCGTCGGCCGCACGGACATCGTCTGCATCGGCGTCGATGGCAACGCAGGCCCGCTCCAGATGGTGAAGGATGGCACGCTGCTCGCGACCGTTCTCCAGGATGGCGCAGCGCAGGTAACGACCGCGGTTTCCCTGATTCCGGACGTCATCGCCGGCAAGACGGTTGAAAAGTCCATCATGGTTCCGTTCACGCTCGTAACATCTGAAAACGTTGATCAGTACCTGAAATAAGACGAAACAATAGAACCTGCACAAGTAAAAAATCATGGTTGGAGGCAATTCCCTTACGGGGATTGCTTCC
>CAYVAO010000461.1:0-2101 GCA_964448895.1 uncultured Christensenella sp. | reverse complement strand
CAATGAATAAAACCGATTTAATCGCGGCCGTCGCGGAGAAGAGCGAACTCTCGAAGAAAGACGCAGAAAAGGCAGTCATCGCGTTTCTGAGCTCCATCGAAGAGTCCCTGAAGGCTGGCGATAAGGTTTCCATCGTGGGCTTTGGCACCTTTGAAGCGAAGGTTCGTCCCGCCCGCAAAGGCCACAACCCGCAGACCCGCAAAGAGATCGACATTCCGGCGTCCAAGCTGCCCACCTTCAAGGCCGGCAAAGCGCTCAAGGATTCGCTCAACTAAAAAGAATCGTGTTTCTTACGCCGCAGGCAACATTGCTTGCGGCGTTTCTTTAATTCAGATCAAAAAAAGAGCGCGAAATAAAAATCTAAAAGAAGCGTTATAAAGATCAAAAAAGAGCGCGCCTTTTTACGGACGCGCTCTCGTGTTATATTGGATGTTATTTCCGCTTTGCAATCGCTCTTTGAATCGCTTTGACGATCTCGACCAGAGGAATGATCATAAACGCGAGGCAAAGCGCGATGCCGTATTCGAGGAAGCTGATGTGCTCGAAGCTGAACGCAACTCGTAAAAACGGCACATAGAGCACTACGAGCGTGAGCACGAGGGACAGGATCGCAGCACCCCCTAAGTTCATATTCTGACACTTCATGGTAAAGATGCTCTGGCGTTGCGAGCGCATGTTGAAGCTGTGAAAAATCTCCGCCATGCTCATGGTTAAAAACGCCATCGTTGTGCCGTCCGTGCTGTTCACAATTGCCCAAGCGCCGTTTTGCATGCGCTCGCCGATGAAGAACGCCGCCATCGTTAATATGGTCACAAACAATCCCTGATACGCAACGTCGAATCCGACGCCTCCGGCAAAGATACCGTCCTTAGGGTTGCGCGGCGGGCGCTGCATGAGGTTTTGCTCGCATGCCTCGGTGCCGAGCGCGAGCGCGGGCAGAGAGTCCGTAATCAGATTGATCCACAGCAGATGGACCGGTTTGAGGATCACAAAACCGAGCAAGGTCGCAAAGAAGATGCTCAGCACCTCGCTCATATTGGAGGAGAGCAGGAACTGAATCGACTTGCGGATGTTGTCGTAGATGCGGCGGCCTTCCTGCACGGCGCCGACGATGGTCGCAAAGTTGTCGTCCGCAAGCACCATATCGGCTACGTTTTTCGTGACGTCCGTGCCGGTGATGCCCATGCCGATGCCGATATCCGCGCTCTTGATGCTCGGCGCGTCGTTGACGCCGTCGCCCGTCATAGCGGTGATATAGCCCTTTTTACGCCAGGCGTTGACGATGCGCACCTTATGCTCCGGCTGAACACGCGCGTAAACGTGATACTGTTCTACATTCTGTTCAAACGTTTCGTCGTCCATCTCGTTGAGCTGTGCGCCGGTGATAGCTTCGCTCGGATCGGAGATGATGCCAAGCGTTATCGCGATGGCTGCCGCGGTATCGCGGTGATCGCCGGTATTCATGATGGGCCGAATGCCGGCGGTGCGGCACTGCGAAATCGCGCCGATCACCTCGGGACGAACGGGATCGATCATGCCGACAAGGCCGAGGAATACAAGCTCCTGTTCCAATGCGGCGGGGGAGTTGTCGTCCGGCTTTTTCTCGTAATTGCGCATGGCACCCGCGAGCACGCGAAGGGCTTTGTCAGCCATCGCTTTGTTCGCGGTGAGAATCTCCGCGCGCACATCGTCCGTCAATGGCTGCGCTTTTCCGTTTTTCCAGTAGGAGGTGCACTTCTTCAGCAACTCGTCCGGCGCACCCTTCGTATATTGGACGAATCCATCCGGCGTTTCGTGCACGGTGGACATCATCTTGCGCATGCTGTCAAATGGTGCCTCGTCGACGCGCGGTTCGGATTCTTTCAGCGCATTCTTGGATAAGTCTTTGGTGAACGCAAAATTGACCAGCGCGCATTCGGTCGGCTCGCCGATGGCGTTATTGTTTTCGTTCAGTTCCGCGTCGCTGCAGAGCGCCATAGCTTTGGCGAGCAGCTTCACATCATCCGCGTAATCCTCAACGACCGTCATCTTGTTCTGCGTGAGTGTTCCGGTCTTGTCCGAGCAGATGATCTGCGCGCACCCGAGGGTTTCCACAGCGGTC
>CAYVAO010000460.1:0-2112 GCA_964448895.1 uncultured Christensenella sp. | reverse complement strand
GTGTTCTACGCGGTTGAGAACGGCGCCGGTTCGCTCCGGGTGGATCAATTCACCGGAGAGCGAACGGATGTTGCGCAGCACGGAGATGCCCTTCTGGCTCTGGTCGGAAACCAGCAGCAGGTGCGTCACCCGCTCCATGACACGGCGATTGATCTGCTCAATGCCCGCTTCGCCGTCGATCACCACATAGTCAAACTCGTCCGCCAGCGCGGCGATTACCTCTTTGAGATAGGCGTTCACCCCGCAATAACAGCCCGCCGTTTCCGGGCGGCCAATGGCGAGAAACGAGAACTTCGAGTTCTCCGCCATGGCCTCGAACACATGACCCCGCGCTTGCTGGAGCAAGTCGACCGCCTCGCGCGTTTCGCCGGTAACTGTCTTTGAGACAATCTCTTTGCGGATGTCGTCCAGCGTTTTGTGAACGGGAACGCCGAGCGCAGTGGCCAGTCCGATGGCGGGGTCCGCGTCGATCGCGAGAATGCGCGCTTCCGGACACTGCTCGGTTAACATTCGAACCATTGCCGCGGAGACGGACGTTTTTCCAACGCCTCCCTTTCCGGCAACGGCGATGATCTTTGGGGGCATGATGCGGATTCCTTTCTCGAAGGGATTGCGAAACAAACACAAAGGGCGGCAAAGCGCCCTGTGTATTATTATAGGGTTGATTGAGCTGGAAGTCTATGGTTTGCTGGATGCTTGCTCACTTGCCTAAGAAGGAAAGTGTCTCCCGAACAATATCGTCGGACAGCAGCCAGTAGATTCCGCTATGCCCGGCGGGCAACTCAATTACCTTGCCGTGATCGAGCGGTGCAATCAGTCGCTGCCGTTCGGAGAGGGACCACTCGGTCGCTTCGCTTTCTTCGCCCGGAGGACACGCTTGAATCATCAACACAGGCAAATCCTTTGGAAACGCAAAGTCATACAGTCCTTCCATATTCTCCTGCAGCGCTGCAAATTCATTCAGCAATGCATTGCTTGCGTAGTTCCAACTCGTGACCATCGCGATTTGCCGCGCCTCTTGCTCGGTGTACACGCCGTCTGGAGCACCGCTCACAAGAAGCGGATCGAACCAAAGCAGCGCTCGAAGAATACCTGCCTTTCGCAGCAGAGCGACGGGCTGCAGTTGCGGAACGGAATCCTGAATCGATAGATCGTGTTTCTGCGCTTCCGCCAGAGATTGAGGCAGAGTCGTATCCAGAGCAACAATCGCTTCCAACTCCTTCGGATACGTCTTTGCATACTCCATGGCATATAGCCCGCCAATGGAATGCGCAACGAGCACATACGGCGGCTGAATGTTCGCGCCGGAGAGCGCAGCGCGGATATCCTGCACCATTTGCGCGGTCGTTCTTGGCGCGTCGGTATCTTCACTCCAGCCATACCCCGGATATTCGACAACGGCAATTCGCCCATGCTCGGCCAAGCGCGACCAAAGCGGCTGATATTCCAGGACGGGTACGCCGATGCCGCCGCCGCTTAACATGACGTAGGTTGTGTCGCCCTCTCCTGTTGAGTAGACATGTATTTTTTTGTCGTCCACCGAAACCAGCATGCCCGGTGCGGGATTTTCTGCGCGTTCGATGCGTGTGGCGAAGAGCTGAACCAAGGCGAGCAGCACAAGAAGCAGACAAATTGTAGCGACCATAACCGCCACGATTTTGAGCAAGCGTTTGAAGAACTTTGGGCGATGTTTCGGGTTGGATTGTGTCATATGCATCTCCTTTCCTAATTCAATTCATTATATCCAAGATGCGACCCTGCCTGACATGTAAATAACTTACAATGACACGCGTATAGATGACAATATTGTCATCTTATGGGACATAAGAAATGGTTACCAAGCAAAGAACCACCCGCTTGGGTGGTTCCTGTCTGTCTGAAACAACATAGCCCATTTAAGCACCATGAGTATTTGGGGCTCTTTATCGCTCGGGCTTTCTCTGCTTTGGCTTTGCCGAGTTGGAGAAGTGTTTGTTCGGCGGCGACTGCCGTTCCGGCCGCGACTGTCGTTCCGGTCGCGGCGGCCGGGGCTGCTTGACCGTTTTTTCGAACACCTGCATCGGCCATTGCGATTCCCGCACGGGGATTTTCAAGCCGGTCATCTTCTCGATG
>CAYVAO010000459.1:523-2116 GCA_964448895.1 uncultured Christensenella sp. | reverse complement strand
TGCCTGAGAGTTTGTTGCGCAATCCCCTTCGGCTCTACATGCTCAAATATTGGCTGTAGTCTCTCCCGATGCCGTCATCCGAATATTTACTTTTTACGGTGTCAGTTTATCTCATTCATAGGTACCATGTCAACGGAAATTAAGCGGGTTCACCCCGTCTTGTCACTTTTCGTACCCACGCGAGAAGCTCATCATATTTGATCTCTCCCGCCGCGACGCCGAGTCCGACACGAACGACCTCCTCGCTGGTTGGTCGCGCACGCAGACCGTTGACCTCCAGAAACGTCAGCATGATGTACATGCCGATTCGTTTGTTTCCGTCCACAAACGCATGGTTGGAGATCAACGCAAAACCAAGCCTGGCAGCTTTCTCTTCCTTCGTCGGATAAAGGTCGTTGCCATCGAAGGTTGCGTATGCGCTCTCCAGCGCGGAATCCAACAGACCAAAATCCCGCAAACCGGGGTCTCCGCCCGTCTCCTCGGTGATGAGTTGATGTAAAAGCAGCACTTTCTCCTGCGAAAACTTGATCACTTCGCAAGTTCCTCAAACGCCGGTCGATAGAGGCGCAGGATGCGCGCCGCCGCAACATCGATTCGCTCGCTGTCGGTAAGCTCAAACTCCGGTTCGCGCTCAAGATCAACGAGTCGGTATTTGGGTTTATTGTTGCGGAAAATAATCACTTCTCCGTGCTTCTCGGCAAGACGCGCCGCACGGGAAAAGTTTTGATTCGCTTCCGTGATGGATAGTATCGTTTCTTGATTGATCGTCATATACATTCCTCCGTATACAGTATATTCAATAAATAGGCTGAAATCAACCTATTTTCAAGCGATGGATACAATTTCTCGCAGAACAAAAGACCTTCGGCTTTCGCCGGAGGCCTGTGTGCTTGACTTACTTGTTACGCTTTCTCTTTCTTTTTGAAGATATCGCGCCGGAAAAGAATAACGTTCATCACGATGAACAGCCCGACAAGCGCGGCGAGTGTGATCCAAACGTTGGTCATGTTGGTCGTCGCGGGATCGGCGGTGAGTCCGATCGGCGCCAGGCCCAGCAGCAGCAGCATCGGGAAACCAAACACGATTGCCCAGAGCTGCTGGTAGACGAGGTTGCTTGCAGCAGGCGTTTTAAACATTGGGTCGATTTCTCTCAGGAGGATCACGCCCGTGCTCGCGGTACCCGTCAGCATACCATAAAGCGAGAGGAACGCCTCGTGCGGATATTCCGGATAGATGCGCTTGCTCACAAACGAAAGCTGCAAATACGTCGCAACCGCACCGACGATGCACACCGTCAACAGCGGAATGATAAACTCACGGTGGTTGAAAGCGCTAAGATCGATCGCCGCGATGCTGGCTACCACCATCAAATCAAACATCACGCCGGAGATGCGCGCAAGCATAAAGTTGTTGAGGTACTGTCTGCGTCCGCGGTTGGTCAGCTCCTTGAGCACGTTTCGCACCAGAATCGCCATCACGGTGCCGATTAAGAAGTTAAATCCCCAGATCAGCGGCTTGACCGTGCTGGTGAAGAATCCACCGAGGGAATCCAGTCCGAGCGAAATCAGGTACATCACCCCGTAAGCCGCCATG
>CAYVAO010000459.1:0-513 GCA_964448895.1 uncultured Christensenella sp. | reverse complement strand
CCTTTTCCGTAATAGATTCCGCGGTGAGGTCTTCCATCTCGTCCGCGTTTTCCAGATAAGACTTGATCAGTCCTTTTTTGCGCATCCGCTGGAGATAGACAACGCCGCCAAGACCCGCTGAAACGAAGCCCATCGCCGCGATTGTGAGACCAAAGCTCCCGCCGTACTGGAAAGGCGCATATGCGGTCGCGGTCTCATAAACGTGACCCCAGTTATAAGCTTGTCCCGGGCCCTGCCCAAATCCCATTGGCAAAAGCAGTCCGGACGCCGGCCAGTTTCCAATTAGATAAAAGAGTCCGACCGTGATCGCGAGACCGAGGATTCCCTGCAAAAGATAGGAGGAAACCGTGGTCACACCCGCATCGAACACAGCCGTGTTGCTCTTTTTTGTTTTCACGCGTTTGTTAGAGCGCAGCGCCATCGCGACAAACCCCAGACCGAGACCGTGATAGGTCAGTGTCTCCATGGTCACCTTGTTAAACAGTTCTCCTCCGATCGTCTTTTCCACAATGA
>CAYVAO010000458.1:0-2121 GCA_964448895.1 uncultured Christensenella sp. | reverse complement strand
CAGCGTGCGAAAGAAACGCCGCAAGGCGGCTTCCACCGAAGCGCTGCCCGCGAAAACGCCGGACGAACCAGCAACAGAGTCCGGTAAGAACGAGTAGTTGAAACAAGCTTTCCGGTATGCAAAAACCGCCCTTTCACGGGCGGTTTTGTGTTTGCTGTTAGCACCGGCAGTGATCTGTTCTTACTTCTGAAAATAGATTTCTGGTCAGTGACGAAAGAATCCTTCTCGTTCTGCTTGCAGCCGCTTGACCCTGCCGGATAGAGATTACACCTCTTCTTGAAACTCGGTATCCAGTCCGGCCGCTTCCAGCTGCTCCGACACGCGAATCTTCGAAAACAGATTGATCCCCTTGAGCAAGGCAATCGTGACGATTGCGGAATAACCGGCGACAACAACGATGCCGATCAGCTGAACGAGCAATTGGTGCGCGTTTCCCGCGATCAGGCCGTCCACGCCGCCAATCGTCTGCTGCGCAAAGACTCCAACGAGTAGCGAGCCGAATATACCGCCTATTCCATGCACGCCACCCACCTCCAGCGCGGCATCCAGACCTTTCTTACGCCTAAACTGCCCGGCACCGTAGCAGACAAACGCCGCCGCAAGGCCGATGATCACCGCGGCCCATGGCGCAACATAACCCGCAGCCGGGGTAATGGCGACAAACCCGGCAACTGCGCCCGTGAGTGCCTCGGTCAGGCTGGGATGCTTCGTGTGCTTCCAACTGATGGCAAGCCAGGTCACCATGGTGACACCGCCCGCAAGCGCGGTGTTGACAAAAGCGATCGCGGCTTTGCCGTTTGCGGCCAGCGCGCTACCGCCGTTAAAGCCAAACCAGCCAAACCAGAGAATCGCGGTACCGATCGCAAACAGCGTTAAACTGCCCGGCTTTGCTTCCTCGTCCTTTTGCATGGTACGCTTCCCAAGCACGAGAACTGTAATCAGCGCCGCAACGCCCGCGCTGGTATCGATTGCGCGGCCGCCGGCGAAATAGGCACCGCCCATCTGCTGCAGGAAGCCGCCGCCCCAGACCCAGGGCGCACGCGGCACATAGACAAGCAGCGACCAAAGCGAAAGAAAGATGAGATAGCTTCTAAACGGCATGCGATCCGCAAACGCGCCGGTGATTAACGCAGGCGTAATGATCGCAAACATGAGTTGAAACAGAAAGAATGCCGCAAACGGAATGGTGGCAGCATATGCCGCGTTCGGCTCCATGCCGACGCCGTTGAGAAACGCGTATTGCAGATTGCCGATTACGCCCTTCACATCCGATCCAAATGCGAGGCTAAACCCGCAGACAAACCAAATGAGCGCGACGACGCCCATCGCGATAAAGCTCTGCATCATGATGGTGAGCATGTTTTTCTTGCGCACCAAACCACCGTAGAAAAAAGCGAGGCCTGGCGTCATAAAGCACACCATAGCCGCGCAGATTAAAACAAACGCTGTATCTGCCGAATTGATCATAAAAAAGAAATGCCTCCATATTGAACGTATAGAGACATTGTATCGGGTTCGCTCAGCGCGCCATATCCGGCGAAATCTGAATTATCGCGATGAAATCCTGTAAATTGATCGAGGGTTACGCTGTACCCTACAGTTCGATCAGGTGATTTCGCACCGCATACAACACAAGATCGGTAATATTGTGAAAACCGAGTTTTCGCATGATGTTGGCGCGGTGCGTCTCGACCGTTTTGATGCTCAGATTAAGCAGGTCGGAGATTTCCTTATTGGACTTTCCTTCCGCGAGCAGTTGCAAAATCTCCTTTTCGCGCGTCGATACACTGTTTTCTCCGGCATCGGCGATTTCGCGATTCTTATTGACGTATCCTTCCACAACGATGCCCGTGATATCCTGCGATAAATAGATTTTTCGTTCGGACACGAGTTCGATACACTCGATCAGCTCCTCCAGCGCGTTGTCCTTGAGCACATAGCCGCGCACGCCGGCGCAAAGCGCCTTGCTGACAAAATCGCCGGATTTGTGCATTGTCAGGATCACAACCTTCACCTCCGGCATCTCTGCTTTGAGTTTTTCTGCGAGGTCAAGGCCGTTTAAGTGGGGAATTGAGATATCGAGCACGGCGATATTGGGCTTGATCTCAAGAATTTTTCGAT
>CAYVAO010000457.1:0-2121 GCA_964448895.1 uncultured Christensenella sp. | reverse complement strand
ACGGCGATCCGTACATCATGATCGAGTGCAACTTCGTCAAGCCCGGCAAGGGCCAAGCGCTTTACAAGTGCAAGCTGCGCAATCTGCTCCGCGGCACGGTGCTCGACCGCACCTACAAGAGCGGCGACTCGATCGACGCCGCAGAGATCGATGAAATCCAGGCCCAGTATCTCTACCGCCAGGCCGATCACTTCGTGTTCATGGACAACGAGACCTACGAGCAATACGAGCTGTCGTCCGAGCAGGTGGACGACGCCTGGAAATATCTCAAAGAGGGCATGGTGTGCAGCATCATCTTGCACAACGGGCAACCGATCAGCATGACGCCGCCAAACCACGTCGTGCTGCGCGTCGAATACTGCGAACCCGGCGCAAAGGGCAACACGGCGACGAACGTTACAAAACCATGCAAGGTCGAGACCGGCGCCGAGTTCCCCTGCCCCGCCTTCGTCAACATCGGCGACCTCATCAAAATCGCCACGCGGACGGGCGAGTATCTGGAGAGGGTAAAGGAGTAGGGGGCTTGACGCCGGATGAAAACGTTCCGGGGCCAGCTCGCGGGAGACGGGTTGCGCCTCATGGGAACGCTGTGTGTCTTGAGTGAAGGAATGAATCCAATGGATGCATACAGGGATTTCACAGAAAGGCTGAAACTGCTAATCAGCAAGCATCCAGATTTGATTGCCACGACGCTCAGCAACATTTTCACGATGCGGTTGATCGGCAATAAAACGCATGGCGATTTAGCCGAAATCGCAATTGCCGAGTTCGTCAACCAGTTCATGTACGATTTCCGGTCGGTGCATGTTGGCAAGGATCTCTATCGCGCTAAATCTCACGAAGAAGACATTCAAATCGTCAATGAAATCACGAAGGCCGAGTTTCCGGTCAGTCTCAAAGCCTACGGCGATGGGCCGCTGCAACTATCGACCGACAGAGATTTCCAGATGTTTCCGCGATTAACGCTGGAATCAGATGAAATCGTCAACAAAAGCACAATCCAAAAGATATTTGAGGATACCGCCTTTTCGGCATTCAAGAATATCAATGTCCTGCCTTTGATCTACAACGAAAAAAAGCAACGGTGCAATATCCTCGTTTTTGACTACGCCCGCGCCATGAGCCGGACGGCGCGAATCGTGCGCGAAATCGCTGGACGGGGCAGAAAACACGCTGTCTACCGTTTTTACGACGAAGAGGGGGATTACGTTTGCGAAGTTCGATACGGCGATGCTGCCGCCAATGCCCTTCAACGCGGACTCTGGACACATACAAAAAAAGGGTTAAAGTATTTTGATAGTGTCACCAACGGTTGGATTGATTACTCCCACAATCTCGTTCTCGTCAAGCTATTTTCGCACGCTCTCGTTTCCACCGGCGCAGGCCACTCCGCCGCGCTCGAAGTGATCAAGGAGGACATTGCGAGACTCAAAAAGTCCGCGGGTCTGCGGCAATGATGCGATCTTTAACGCTGTTCCCCGATGTTGCAACAGTCGCGCCGCCGACGGAAGGCGTCAAGTACGTTGGCTCCAAGCTCAAACTCCTTCCGCACATCCTGCGGCTTATCGGAAAAACACCGGCGCGCACGGTGTTTGACGGTTTTTCGGGCACGACCCGCGTCTCGCAGGCTTTGGCTAAGCGCGGATACCGCGTGATAGCCAACGATATCGCCGTCTGGTCCGAGGTGTTCGGCACGTGCTATCTTCTCAATGAAAAGAAACCGAGAGAATACTCGGAGCTTATCGAACATCTCAACGCGGTTCCGCCCGTGGATGGCTGGTTCACGGAGCATTACGGTGGACATTCCAATTGCGGTTCGGCCGTTCAGGCCGCCGGCCTGAAAAAACCGTGGCAAATTCACAACACCAGGAAACTGGCCGCCATACGCGCCGAAATCGAAAGGTTGGCTCTGCCGCCCGTGGACAAAGCCGTGGCTCTCACAAGTTTGATTCTGGCCCTCGACCGCGTTGATAGCACGCTGGGGCATTTCGTGTCTTACTTGCAAGATTGGTCGCCTCGCTCGTATGACAATGTAGTCTTGAAAACACCGGCCGTCTTCACGTCAGTGGAAAAGCACCAGGTTTTTCGCGGCGATGTTTTCGACACGATCAACAAGGTTCG
>CAYVAO010000456.1:1235-2125 GCA_964448895.1 uncultured Christensenella sp. | reverse complement strand
ACTATGTTGCGACGTTGTTTATGGGTGATCTCTACACCACGGCGCTTCGCGAAGGCAGCGTGCCGCAGACCGCGCCCGTGCCGGACGCAAGCAAGATCGGCCGCATCATTCCCGATCTTCGCATCACATGGGGCATCGTGATCGCGGTTTTACTGGGCATCGCCATCTGGTATTTCCTCTTCTATACCTCCAAGGGATTCCAGCTTCGCGCGGTGGGCTTTAACCCCACGGCGAGCAGCTATAATGGACTTTCGGTCAAGCGATACATGCTCGCGGCGTTCATTGTTTCCGGCGCGATTGCCGGTCTCGGCGGCGCTTGCGATATCCTCGGCACGCAGTTTCGCCTCATCAGCGGCTACGGCGGAGGTTACGGCTTCGACGGCGTGGCGCTCGCGCTGATTGCGCAGCTGCATCCGCTGGCGACCGTCGTCGTGGCGTATTTCTTCGCGGTGCTCCGCGTCGGCAGCACGACGATGCAGGTTGGAACGGGAGTTCCCACCAGCGTCATCGACATCATTCAGGCGCTGGTTATCATATTCGCCGTCGCCGGCTCTTCCATGCTGTATCTGCCGAAGGTCAAGAGTTTTGTCGCAAACCTCTTTGAAAAGAAGACGGACAAAGTGGCTGAGAGCAAGGAGGTCAAGTGATTATGAACTGGGATATGATTTCCGAGATTCTCATCTCCGCCGTTCGCATGGCGACGCCGCTCCTGTTTGTGGCGCTTGCGGAGCTTTACTCCGAGCGGGCGGGCCTCGTCAACATCGGCCTCGACGGCATCATGGCCTTCGGCTCACTTGTGGGCTTTCTCGTGGGTTACTGGACGGGTAACCCCTTCCTCGGCGTGCTTTCCGGCGCGCACGATCGCCGGCAACTGGAGGAGGCTCCCCACA
>CAYVAO010000456.1:0-1225 GCA_964448895.1 uncultured Christensenella sp. | reverse complement strand
TGGTCTACGCGTTTTGCACGATCACCCTCGCGGGACAGCAGATTGTCTACGGCAGGGCGCTGAATATCTTCGCGCCCGCGCTGGCCTCGTTTATCTACCGCGTTGGGTTCGGCGTGAGCTCCACGCTGGCGCAAGCCACGCTGATGAAGACCGTCTCCATCCCTGTGCTCAAGGATATCCCCTTCTTCGGAAAGCTCTTGTTCGATCAAACACCGATGGTCTACGCGGTCTATCTGCTGGTCATCGTCACCGTGATCTATTTCAACCGCACCAAGTCGGGACTCAATTTCAAGGCGGTCGGCGAATATCCCAAAGCAGCAGAGACCATGGGCATCAACGTCATCCGCACGAAGTATCTCGCCGCCATCATCTGCGGTTTCCTCGCGGGCATGGGCGGCGCATACCTGACCACCTGCTACGTCAACACGTATTCGGACGGCATCGTCGCGGGCCGTGGATTCATCGCGCTGGCTGCGGTCATCTTCGGTCGCTGGTCGGGTTCCGGCGTGCTGCTCGCGTGTCTGCTCTTCGGCTTCTTCGATGCACTGCAACTCCGGCTCCAGGTTGGCACGAACCTGCTGCCCTATCAGCTCTTCCAGATGATTCCGTATGTGATGACGCTGATTGCGCTGACCATCTTCGGCAGCAAGATCGCTGGCCCCAAAAGCAAGGGCAACCCCTACTACAGAGAAGAGAGATAAGTATCCCCTGCGGTTAAGCCGCAAACAGTCGGTAATTACGGCACAGCAGTTCTTACACCCCAAGCGTTCCACGCGCGCAGCGCGCCGGACGCCATCCAACGGTAATTACGAGGCATACTCGTTCTTACATAAAATTTTGATGGAGGAATGAAGACACTTATGAAGAAAGTCATTGCTATCGCGCTCGTCCTGTGCCTGGCCCTCGGCATGCTCGCCGGTTGCGCCAAGGAAGCCGCTCCCGCTGCTGCGGACAAGAAGTTCAAAGTCGCCATGATCTGCGATTCCAGCATCTCCGACGGTGGTTGGGGTGCGGCCTGCTACAACGGCATGACCGCCGCCGCGGAACAGCGCGGCTGGGAAACCGCCTACACCGACGCCATCGATCAGTCCGCCTATGCCGACACGATGATCAGCTACTGCGACCTCGGCTATGACATGATCTTTGCGCCGGGCAACCAGTACAGCGACGCCGTCAAGCAGGTTGCCGCCGATTACCCGAACGTTGCGTTCGCGGTGCTCAACGG
>CAYVAO010000455.1:0-2132 GCA_964448895.1 uncultured Christensenella sp. | reverse complement strand
CGCCGGATCATCAGGTTGCGCTGGAGTCCATCCCGTCCTATCTCAATCAAAAGATAGGTGCGTAAAATTTCTATATAAAGGAGCCTAAGATGTCCATCACAAACGCAGATCATGTCTGCATCAACTGCATGCGCGAAAAGGCGGACAACGGTGTCTGTCCTTTTTGCGGTTTTGACGAGTCTACCTACGAACCCTCGCCGCACCATCTCCAACCACGCAGCATCCTCGGCGGCAAATGCCTGATCGGGCGCGTACTCGGTGAAGGTGGCTTCGGCATCACCTACATGGGTTGGGACCTGAATCTCGACCTCAAGCTCGCCATCAAAGAGTATTATCCGACAGGATTTGTAACCCGCACAAACACCACGACGAACACCGTGACCCCCTATCGCGGCGAAAAGGCGGAGTTCTTCACCGCTGGCAGATCGCGCTTTATCAACGAGGCAAAGACGCTGGCTAAGTTTTATACCCTGCCCGGAATCGTCTCTGTGCGTGATTTCTTTCTCGAAAACGGCACGGCGTATATCGTGATGGAGTTTGTCGAGGGAGAAACACTCAAGCAGCGACTTGCGCGAGTTGGCGGCAAGATGGAAGCAACCGAGGTGTTTGATCTCGTTCGCCCGCTGCTGCGTTCGCTTGCCGAAATGCATGCGACGGGCCTCATCCACCGCGACATCAGCCCGGACAACATCATGATCACGCCCGAAGGGAACGTAAAGCTGATCGACTTCGGCGCGGCGCGGGACTATCTCGACAGCGGCAACCGCAGCCTCTCCGTAATGCTCAAGCCGGGGTATGCGCCGGAGGAGCAGTATTTTGCGCGCGGGCAGCAAGGCCCGTGGACGGATATCTACGCGCTCTGCGCTACGCTCTATCGCGCAATCACGGGGCAAACGCCGCCGGAGTCTGTCGAGCGCCTGCGTCGAGACGAGCTGATTGCGCCTTCCACCCTCGGCGCGCATATTTCGCCCGCGCAGGAGGCGGCGCTGCTGAAGGGACTTGCGGTTACGCAGGAAGACCGCTGGCAGTCGATACCGGAGCTGAATGGTGCTTTGTATCAAAACAACAATATAGAATTGATTGCGCGGAAAGCGAATTTGCATGGTGAAGTTAAGGACGATATGCATCACCTATTGCCAAAATTGAAGAGAGGAAGTTTGATCAACAGAATAAAGAGAAAATTGATCGGGCTTTGGACAAATAAGAAAGAACGGGCGTTGATTGCTATGGGTGTGTTAGCGCTGGCTTTCATCACACTCCTGATGCTTCAGCCTCTTCAAAAAGTTGCCATATCTCAAAAAGTCGAGGATTATTTTTCCGAGGATGCCCCCATGAAAGCAATTGAGAAACTTGTTCAATTGCAACGAATTTCAGAAGAGAAAGCTTCCGAGCTAATCTATACCCATGAAAAAGAAATATACGCATATGGCGTGAATCAATATCAAGCCGATAACATCGAAAACGCAAAAGAAGCATTTACGCTCCTTCCCGTTGATTATGAACGTATCTCGGATTATCTCTTGCTAATTCAAGTTAGTAATGCCTATCAAGAGGGTGCTTTCGAATGGAATCCATATAATCAAAATGACCCGCAGCGAAGTATTGCGCTTCAATTGATCAATCTCATCGGATTTGAAAATGCCGGAGAATTAGTGATGCAATGTCCAAGCATGGCCGAGTACTTTCTAAACGGTATGTGGATGAATGGAGCTGTATATTTCCTCTTCTATACTTCTCCAGACAATCCCGAGGTAACCCAGATTTCGCGCAATGTGCCGGGATGTATTGGAGATGGTGCATGGTTCTTCCAAGACGGTGACTTCTATTTGACCAACAAAGATGGTCAAGCAGAGCAAAAAGCGAGATTTACAATTATTGATAAAAACAAGATCAACGTTTATGTTTATGCATCGAAAGGTGAGTATAACTTGCGCCGAAAATAATACTATATTTCAAGTCAAATCCACCGGACTGTTTTTAACGCAGCTACATAAGAAATTTTTAATCAAAGTGAAATTCAAAGAATTTCACAATAAAGGAGCCTAAGATGTCCATCACAAACGCAGATCATGTCTGTATCAACTGCATGCGCGAAAAGGCGGACAACGGTGTCTGTCCTTTTTGCGGTTTTG
>CAYVAO010000454.1:0-2134 GCA_964448895.1 uncultured Christensenella sp. | reverse complement strand
AGCTATCCCTCCTAATTTGTCTGTCTCTACCCGGTTTGATCAATCCTTGTTTCGCAATGATCCACTGCGAAATTCAACCGATGTTGTAACCGAATAATTTTAACGCATTTCGCAGGTCCGCGTCCAGTATTTCTTTACTTTCTGCGAATTTTTTTGCAATTTCGTCCGCTTTTTGGGGCTCAATGTGCAAATGCGATAGCTTTTTCTTCTTCGGTCGCGCAAGTTTTCGCGTTTCTCCGTCGCAAAGAAGCACATGGTTCTCATCCGCGATTGCGACGATCAGGAACGCTCTGCCTTTATCATGCCCGGCACGCGAGGTGCAAACCCTGCCGATCACCGGTTCATTCATGCGCGCTCTTCCTCCTCATGCAGGGTCAGAAGTCTCGGCTCACCCTCGGTGATCAATACGGTGTTTTCATAGTGCGCGGAAGGTTTGCCATCCGCTGTAACGACCGTCCAGCCGTCGTCTAGCTGGTACACACGCGCCGGACCCAACGTGATCAGCGGCTCGATCGCGATGGTCATGCCGGCTGCCAGGCTTGCGCCGCGCCCGCAGTGCGCCGCGTCCCAGAAGTTTGGCACCTCGGGATCTTCGTGCATATGCCGTCCGATTCCGTGGCCGACTAGATCGCGTACTACGCCGTAACCGTGGCTCTCCGCATGCGCTTGCACCGCTTTGGCGATGTCCGAGATGCGGCAGCCGGGTTTTGCGAAGCGAATCCCTTCAAAGAAGCATTCGCGCGTCACGCGGACGAGCTTCTGCGTCTCCTCCGGCACATTGCCGATGAACACCGTGCGCGCCGCGTCTCCGTGAAACCCGTTCTTATACGCGCCCACGTCCAGAGACAGAATGTCTCCGTCCTTGAGGCGATAGTGTCCGGGAATTCCGTGAACCACCTGTGCGTTGACCGAGGTGCAGATGCTCCTCGGATAGCCATTGTAGTTCAAAAACGAGGCTTCCGCGCCGCGGCTCTTGATATACGCGGCTGCAATGTCGTCCAACTCCTGCGTCGTCATGCCGATCTCGGCAGACTTCGCAAGAAGATTGAGCGTTTCTTCCACAATGCGCCCCGCTTCGTCCATCTTCTCAATGTCGGAAGCGGATTTAATCGTGATCCCGCTCATTTTGAAAGCACCGCGCGGATTGCAGCATCAACCGTGTCGATATCCGCATTTCCGTTTACCGTATGCAGCAGGCCCTTGCCGATATAGTAGTCGATCAGGGGCTTGGTCGAGCGCTCGTAGACGACGAGGCGGTTACGAACCGTTTCTTCCTTATCATCCTCGCGCTGATACAGCGCCGCGCCGCAAACGCAGTTTGGCTCCGCATAGGTAGACACATGGTATCCCGCACCGCAGGACGCGCACATTCTCCGTCCGCTGATTCGCCTGATGAGCGTTTCAACCGGCACGTCGATGTTGATCACGTAGTCGATCTCGCTGATTGCTTCCAGCGCTTCCGCCTGTGCAATCGTGCGCGGAAATCCATCGAAGAGGAAGCCGTTTTTGCAATCCTCTTTTTGGATGCGGTTCTTCACCATGCCCAGAATCACGTCGTCCGGCACCAGTTCGCCGCGATCGATGAGATCTTTGGCCTCCTTGCCGAGCTTCGTGCCTTCGCGCATTTCGGCGCGGAGCATGTCCCCCGTCGAAATATGCGCAATTTGGTACGATTGGGCGATTTTGACCGCCTGCGTACCCTTCCCCGCGCCTGGCGGGCCTAAAAAAATCAGTTTCATCGCGTTTCCTCCGGTCTAAGCGCGTTTCGCGTTGTTACGCAAATTGTCTGCTTGTTCCGTTCGTTCGCTGTTTGCGCCGCGTCCCGCAATTCCGCGGAACCGGCGCGCCGGCAAGAAACCGGCACGCCTAAATCCGCTTGTAAGCTTTGCGGGCGTGAAACGCCAGCCGCGTGTTTGATTAGTTAAGGAATCCCTTATAGTGGCGCATGAGCATGTGGCTTTCGAGCGGGTTCGTCGTCTCAAGGGCAACGTTGACCATGATCAGTACGCTGGTTGCACCAAACGCGCTGCTCTCCGCCATGCCTCTCATCGCCAACTGCGGCAGGATCGCAACCACCGCGAGGAAGAGCGATCCGAACAGCGTGAGGCGTCCGGAGATCTTTCCGAGGTAATCG
>CAYVAO010000453.1:0-2145 GCA_964448895.1 uncultured Christensenella sp. | reverse complement strand
CGGGTCGAGACCGCCATCTCCCCCTTCATACGCGAGCGCCGCAAAAACTCCTATCGCGCTGTGTTCTATCTGCCAAATCTGATCACCGCGACCTCGGTCGGATTACTCTTTAACCTGTTGCTGGACGGCGACAACTCGCCAATCAACCAGCTTCTCGTGGCGCTCGGCGTCAACGGCGCTCCGATCAGCTTCTTTATGAGTAAAACGCTTACCAGCGGCCTGGTTTCGTTTGTGCAATGGTGGATGTGGTTTGGCTACACCACCGTCATCATCCTCGCCGGCACCACAACCGTCGACAAGAGCCTCTATGAGGCGGCGATGGTGGACGGCGCAAGCAAATCCCAAACGTTTTGGAAGATCACGATCCCGCTGATTCAGCCGACGCTCGTGTATCTCGCGATTACGTCGTTCATCGGCGGCATGCAGCTCTTCGACGTGCCGCTGACGCTATCGAATAACCTTGGCGACCCCGGCAAGGCGGTGTTGACCGTCTCCATGTACCTCTACAATCAAGGATTTAAGAATTTTAACTACGGATATTCCGCCACCATCTCCTGCGTACTGTTTCTCTTCATCGCGGTGATGAGCGGCTTTGCATACAAGGCGATGCGCAGAAAGGACGGAATGTATAAGCTATGAAACACACAAAATTCCGTTTTTCCGCGCTGACCATCCGGCTGTTGTTGATCTTTCTCACCATACTCTGCGCGGTACCGTTTCTCGTCGTGTTCATCAACAGCACACATTCCAGCCTCGATATCGTCCAGCAGTTCAACCTGCTGCCCGGCGACTCGCTCGGAGATAATTACAACACGATGCAATCCCTCGTCGATATCTGGCGCGGATTTTTCAACAGCATCGTCATCACGGTTCCCTACACGCTGCTGACCGGATATTTCGGCGCGATGATCGCCTACGGCTTTGCCAAATACCGGTTCCGCTTCAAAAACGTTTTATATGCCATCGTGCTGATTTCGATGATGATCCCGTCGCAGCTGAGCATCATCGGCTTCTACCGTCTCTGCCTGAATCTAAAGATGACGAATAGCTATCTGCCGTTTATCATCCCCGGCATCGCAAACGCAACCACCGTGTTTTTCCTGCGCGGCATGATCGAGCAGAGCATATCGGACTCCATGATCGAGGCCCCGCGCATTGAGGGTTGCTCCGAATTCGGCATCTTCAACCGCATCGTATTGCCTTGCATCATGCCGGGTGTTGCAACCATGTGCATCTTCAACTTTGTCGCTTCCTGGAACGCGTATATGGGCCCGCTGATCATCTTGCAAAAGAAAGAGCTTTATACCATGCCGGTCATGATCTCCATGATCAAAGGACTCTATGTGACCAACTATGGGGCTATGTATCTCGCGGTTGCGATCTCGGTAATCCCCATCATGATCGTGTTTGCCATCTTCTCGCGCTATATCATCGACGGCCTGACCACCGGATCGGAAAAATAGGAGGAACCTCTTTATGACACAGGTCATTTGGCATTCATCAAACGAGCAGACGCAGTGGAAAGAAAAGCTTTGTGAGCGCTCGTCTTTACCCGCCACGCTGGAAGCGGACGGCAGATCGTATCAAACGATGCTTGGCTTCGGCGGCTGCTTCAATGAGCTTGGCTACCGCGCGCTGTCGCATCTTTCGCAAGCCGATCGCGCAGAGCTGATGAACGAGCTGTATGCGCCTGAGCACGCGAATTTCAACCTCTGCCGTCTTCCAATCGGCGCAAACGACTATGCCGAAGATTGGTATAGCCTCGACGAGACGGCGGGCGACTATGCGCTCGCGCACTTCAGCATCGAACGGGATAAAAGCTGTCTGATTCCCTATATCAAAGAGGCGCAGGCATATCAACCCGAGATGAAGCTCTTTGCCTCGCCCTGGAGCCCGCCGACATGGATGAAGAATCCACCGGTCTATAACTGGGGCAAACTCGTCTGGACGCCGGAGAACCTCAACGCCTATGCGCGTTATTTCGCACGCTTTGTGCAGGCATATGCGGCGGAGGGCGTGAAGATCGATCAGGTACACGTGCAAAACGAGCCGGTCGCGAACCAGATATTTCCCTCGTGCATGTGGACTGGCGAGGAGCTGAGAGATGTCATGCGGGATTATATCGGCCCCGTTGTAGGACACGAA
>CAYVAO010000452.1:0-2160 GCA_964448895.1 uncultured Christensenella sp. | reverse complement strand
TGAACGGGCTTTGCTTTTTCCACGTCGCCGAGGTTATGCGTCAGGATAAAGTTGTCGCAGGCGTTGCGAAAGGATAGCGGGGTCTTCTCCTCGCCAACGCCGAAGACGTAGATGCCCGCCTCGCGTAGGCGAATGGCGAGCGGGGTATAGTCGCTGTCGCTCGAAACGAGCGCGACCGCGTCATACATCTGCGTGTGCAGCAGGGCCATGGCGCCGATGGCGAGCGAGAGGTCGGTTGCGTTTTTGCCGGTGGTATAGGCAAACTGCTGCTCCGGCTTGATGGCGAGGGTCTTCAGCTGCTCTTCCCAGTTTTTTAGCGCGCGGTCTTTCCAGTTGCCGTAGGCGCGCTTCACGACGATCCGCCCGTAGGTAGAAAGCTCCTCTAAGATTAACGAGAGCTTGCTGAGCTGGGCGTTGTCCGCGTCGATCAGTACAGCGATATTCTCTAACGATTCCGATTTATCCATCGATCCATTCTCCGTCTCCGCGGCGTGCGCGGTAGCGATCTGTTTCTTTCTACAACATTATATCACAACGACGCGTAGCAGGTTGTATGTTTGCGCGCCGTGAATTGCCCGCAAAAAAAGCACCCGGCGCAATGCCGGATGCTCTGTTGTTGTGTTGTTTGAAAAACTAGTTCATCAGCACGTTGTACTGCTTCTTGATCACCCTTAGGCGCGGAATATCCTGCTCGCTGACCAGGGTGGCTGCAAAGCCGCTGTGGCCCGCTCTGCCGGTTCTGCCGATGCGGTGGACGTAGTATTCCGGTTTGTCCGGCACGTCGTAGTTGATGACGAGGGCGATGTTGTCCACGTCGATACCGCGCGCGGCAACGTCGGTCGCGACCAGCACGGGTGTCTTACCCGCGCGGAAATCGCGCATGATGCTGTTGCGCTGGCTCTGGCTCAAATCGCCGTGGATGCAGGCGCTGGTCAAGCCTTCCGCGTTGAGCTTCTTGGTGACGGTTTTCACGCGGTGGCGCGTGTTGCAAAAGATCAGCGTCAGGCGCGGGGCAGTTTCCTTCATCAGGAAGTTGACGGTCGTGATCTTGCCCGCTTCCGGCGTATGAATGCTCATCTGGCGGACGGTCTTGGTGGGTTCGTTGCGCTCGCCAACCTCGATGGTTGCGGGCTTGGTGAGGTAGCTCTGCGCGATGCCGGAGATCTCCTTGCTCATCGTGGCGGAGAACAGCATCATCTGGCGTTCGTTCGGGATGTTGCCGAGAATCCACTTGATATCCGGCAGGAAGCCGAAATCGAGCATTTCGTCCGCCTCGTCGAGCACGACGAAACGGATGTTGTTGAGCTTTAGCGCGTTCTGACCGATGAGGTCTTTTACGCGGCCCGGCGTTCCGACGACGACCTGCGCGCCGCCGCGCAGCGCCTGAATCTGCACGTTGGGAGACTGACCGCCGTAGATGGAGACGGTGCGCATCTTCTTGTGCGGAGAAAGCTTTTTAAACACCGCCGTGGTCTGCAGCGCGAGTTCGCGTGTGGGGCAGAGGATCAGCGCCTGGGGCTTGCGGTTTTCCGGGTTGATCTTTTCGATGATCGGCACCGCGAACGCTGCGGTTTTGCCCGTGCCAGTCTGGGCGATTCCGATGAGGTCGCGTCCGCCGAGAAGGGTTTCAAGGCTCTGCTCCTGAATCGGGGTAGGGGTTTCGTAGCCGGCCGCCTGAAGCGTCTGCTGCATTTCCGGGGTTAAGAGTTCTGTATAGTTCATTTCCTTTTCTTTCTGTTCCGAGATTGCATAAAAATAAGACCATGCCGACAGAAGTAGGCATCGTCTTATGAAAAAACTTCTAAAAAGTTTCTCGTAAAAACGTTGTCCTGTCGCGCTGTTCGCTATTGATACGACGGAGCCGGAACGCTCTTTGCCGTATGGCAAGTGTCAATTTTCTTGCCAAGGCGTATCATAAATGCGACAGACAACGGGAGTTCGTACGAAAATCCTGGGTATCGTTTCGAGTCTAATTGTATCCCCTGCACTTCCTTTCAGGGGTGCTGCATCACAATACTTTGCCAGAATAGCACATGTGTTCGTATTTGTAAAGTAAAGTTTGTGTGACGGAGGCGCGGGTAAGGCATGAGAGACTTATTTGGGAGAAGAAAAGTTTGTGTGACGAAGGAGGGAGGAAGGCGTGAGAGACTTATTTGGGAG
>CAYVAO010000451.1:668-2161 GCA_964448895.1 uncultured Christensenella sp. | reverse complement strand
TCCGGCGGGCGCTCTCGACCAAAAGACGGTTTTCTGTTTGAATCAAATACGAAACCGGTAAGCGAGGATGATACACGATGGAAAAACTCTGGGCAGGCAGAACGACAGGCGGAAACGCGCAGCTTGCGGATGCATTCAACCGCTCGATTGCGTTTGATTCGCGCATGGTCGAAGAGGATATCACGGGCAGCATGGCGCACGCAAGCATGCTTGGCGCCGTGGGCATCCTATCGCAAGAGAGCGTGGATCATATCCTCGCAGGCCTAGAGAGCATTCTCACCGACCTCAAGTGCGGTCTCATCCAGATCGATCCGCTCGCGGAGGACGTCCACTCGTTTGTGGAGTTTGAGCTGACGCACCGCATCGGAGACGACGGTAAAAAGCTGCACACCGCGAGAAGCCGCAACGATCAGGTTGCACTCGACCTGCGGCTCACGCTCAAGAAAGAAGTTGTCGAGATCGTCTCGCTCACAAAATCGCTGATTGCGGCAATCACCGACGTTGCCGAGGCAAACGCGGAGACGGTTATGCCGGGATATACTCACCTGCAGCGCGCGCAGCCCGTCACCTTCGGGCACTGGATTTTAGCGTATGCATTCATGCTCTCGCGGGACATCAAGCGCCTCAACAACGCGCAGGAGAACATGAATCTCTCCCCGCTCGGCGCTTGCGCGTTCGCCGGAACCACCTACGCCATCGACCGCGGCATGACGGCAAAATCTCTCGGCTTTGCGGGCGCATTGCCAAACTCGGTGGACGCGGTGGCAGATCGAGACTTCTGTGTGGAGATCGCTTCTGCGCTCAGCATGCTGATGACGCATCTCTCCCGCTTTTCGGAAGAGATCATCCTCTGGACGAGCTGGGAATTCCGGTTTGTGGAGCTTGCGGACGAGTTTTCCACCGGTTCCTCCATCATGCCGCAAAAGAAAAACTCGGACATGGCGGAGCTGGTGCGCGGTAAGACCGGGCGCGTCTACGGCGACCTGATCACGCTGCTGACCATGATGAAAGGCCTGCCGCTAGCCTACAACAAGGATTTGCAGGAAGACAAAGAAGCGATCTTCGACGCGATCGACACCGCAAAGATGTGTTTGCAAGTGTTTGCGCCGATGCTCGCCACCATGACGGTCAAACCGGAAAACATGCGCAAAGCCGCTGCGGAAGGATTCATCAATGCCACGGACGCGGCGGACTACCTCGTGAAAAAGGGCATGCCGTTCCGCACGGCCTACAAGATCACAGGCCAGCTGGTCGCCAAATGCATCGCCCAGCACCAAACGCTCGAACGCCTGCCGCTTTCGGAATATCAGGCGATGAGCGAACTATTTACAAGCGACATCTACGAGGCGGTCAACCTCGACACTTGCGTGAAGAGCCGCATCTCCGAGGGAGGCACCTCGCCGGAGTCGGTCAAGGCGCAGATAGAGAATATTCGGAAGACGGTTCTGAAATAACGACAGCTTTCGCGGCAAGGAACCAAAGTTGGGAGACGA
>CAYVAO010000451.1:0-658 GCA_964448895.1 uncultured Christensenella sp. | reverse complement strand
ATGTTAAGATGACAAAAGTTTTTATCGACGGCAAAGAGGGCACGACGGGATTGCGGATTTTCGACCGCTTGTCCCAGCGCGCGGACTTACAGCTTCTTACCCTGCCGGAACGGGAGCGAAAGAATCCCGCTCTCCGGCGTGAGATGCTCAACAGCTGCGACGTTGCCATCCTTTGCCTGCCGGAAGATGCGGCACTGGAAGCCTGTGAAATGGTCACCGAGCCGCATGTGCGCATCATCGACCCTTCCACCGCGCACCGTATCGCGAAAGACTGGGTTTACGGCCTGCCGGAAGCCTGGGACGGCGGATGGGAACAGCTCGAAGGAGCGACGCGCGTGAGCGTGCCCGGCTGCCACGCGAGCGGATTTCTCGCACTGACAGCGCCGTTGATCGCAAGCGGCATTCTAAAAAAGGACGCACTGATCAGCTGCACGTCTCTGACGGGTTACAGCGGCGGCGGACACAAGATGATCGCGCAATACGAATCCGATTACCGCGATGTGCTCTTAAAATCCCCGCGCCTTTACGCGCTCAGTCAGCAGCACAAGCACCTGAAGGAGATGCACCATTACAGCGGGCTGACCGTTGCCCCCGCGTTTTCACCCATCGTGGCGGACTATTTCAACGGCATGCTCACGATCATCAACGTCTTTCAGGA
>CAYVAO010000450.1:0-2170 GCA_964448895.1 uncultured Christensenella sp. | reverse complement strand
GTGATCACGGAGACGCTTAGCGTGCCCGCCGTAATAATCGCGGAGTTCAGCATCCCCGTGCCGATTTTGGATTTTTTCCAGGCGTCGATGAAATTCTGCCAGTGGAAATCCGGTACGAAAATGTTGCCTTCGTAAAACACGCGCGACGGCGCGTTGAGCGAGAGCACCAACAACACGTAAAACGGAATCAGGCACACGGCGCAGATGAGGACGATCATCAGGATTCGGAGCGCTTTGCCCCACTTGTTTTCTCTCATGGCAAGCACCCCCTAGCTTTTCTGTCGTGTAAAGCGCATGGAGATCAGCACCGGCACGAGAATAATAAAGAATAGAATCATCGCCACCGCCGTGGAATACCCTGTCCTGCTGCCGTAACACATGCGCATGATATAAATCGAAAGACTCTCCGTGGCGTACCCCGGCCCGCCTTCCGTGAGCGACATGATCACGTCGAACACCGAAAGAGAGCCGATGATGTTGGTCACGACATTGATGCGGATGGCGGGCATCAGCATCGGCACGCTGACGCGCCAGAACCGCTGCCAGTTATTCGCCCCGTCGATCAGGGCAGCTTCGGAGATTTCGGACGGGATAGACTGCAAGCCCGCTAAATAGATGATCATCGTCATGCCCGAAAACTGCCAGACGTTGACCAGAACGAGCACAAGAAGCGCCGTGGGATAGGAGCTCATCCAGTTGCCGATGATGTCCGTCATGCCCAGCTGCGCAAACGCATAGTGCAGAAAGCCGCGCCCCGGCTGGAGCAGAAAGAACCAGATATATCCCATGATCAGCGGGCTGATGATCGCAGGCAAATAGATGATCACGCGCGCCAGACTTTTGCCCCGAAAATTGCTGTTCATCAAAAGCGCGTAGCACAGCCCGATGACATTGAGCAGTACCGCGCTTCCGACGGCAAAGATCAGGGTCGTCTTGATGTCGTGTATGGCACGTGCATCCTGAAAAAAGTCGAAGAAATTTTGAAGGCCTACAAATTTCGCCTGCCCCATGCCGTCCCAATCGGTCAGGCTCATGCCGATTCCGCGAATGAGCGGATAGACAAAGAACAAGCCGTAGAGCATCAGCGCGGGCAGGGATAGAAACTGGGCCCATGTAATCCGTTTGTGTCGCATGCAGTACCCCGTATAACCGCGGAGGCGGCCTGCCGATGTTCCGGAAAGCCGCCACCGCTGTTGAATCAAGTGTAAATGGTATCTCTTACGTTAGAATCCTGCGTTCCAGGCGGCTTCATACGCCTTGGCGAATTCTTCCGGCGTGTAGGTTCCGGCCAGCAGATCCTGCACGAGTCTGCCTGCGTCGTCACCGGAGAAGCCGGCGGGTTTCTCGTTGGTGAAGCCGATGTTGGTTGCGCTCTTGACGGCGTCGTTCACGCCAGCAACCACGCTTGCGGGCGCCCAGTCAGCCGTAACATCCGTGAACGCGCTCGGCGAACCGAGGGCTTCGGAGTACTTCTTCTGGTTCTCCGCGCTGAAGAGATAGGTGAGGAAATCGATCGCGGCATCCTTGTTCGGGGTATCCGCATAGATGCTGTAACCGGAATCTTCCGCAACGAGCACCACGGGGACTCCGTCCGCCATCATCGCAGGATACGGCGCGAAGCCGATGTTATCCGCCATGTCAGGATTCTTTTCGAGGATGCTGGAGAGGCACCACATGCCGTTGGAGAACATCGCGGCTTTGCCGGTGACAAACGCGTCGATGCAGTTGTCGCTTGTCGCGGTCAGCACGTCCGCATTGATGAGGCCCTTCTGCTGCAGATCGACGAGGTCTTTTGCAAATGTCGCCATCGCGCCATCCGGGTTGCCCCACTGGAGGATCGAGGAATCGTTGTTCAGGAAGGCCTGCTTCGCGGCGGTTGCGCCGTACTTGGCCTTGATGTAGCCCTGCGGGAAGAACTCAATCAAGTGACCCAGGTGCCATGCTTCACCAAAGATGAACCACGGATCAACATCGGGATAAGCCGCCTTGATGGCTTCGAGGTTTGCAACAAACTGCTCCCACGTGGTCGCGGGGGTCAGGCCGAGATCCGCAAACATCTGCTTGTTATAGAAGAAACCTGCCATGGTCATGTTGGTGCAGACACGGTACTGATTTCCGGTGGTCAGATCCGTGCAGCTTTCCTTCATAGACGGAATCAGCCGATCCCACC
>CAYVAO010000449.1:365-2175 GCA_964448895.1 uncultured Christensenella sp. | reverse complement strand
ATCTTATCCATACGTGTTCCTCCGTTGATTGGATATGCGGGGGATTTTGTTTTACTCAGGGTTCGGCAGTGTGATCTCGCGCCCGCTGATAAAAATGCGCTCGATGCCTTGCGTCAAAGCATTGCCGTTTTGGTAGGTCGCGGTGTCACGAAACCGATCCAAATCGATCAACAATACGTCCGCGTCAGCGCCGTCGGCGATGCGTCCCTTAGACGAAAGGCCTAGGAAGTTCGCCGCCTGCCCGGTCATCTTGTGAATCATTGCTTCGGGAGTCAGCAGCTTTTTCTTGCGTACGAGCAGATCATACGCGCGCGCGGTGCTGCCGAATGCGCGCGGATGCGGGTTTTCGGTTGACTTGCCGATGAGGCCGTCGGTACCGAGTACACAGAGCGGGTGGGACAAAATCTGCGTCATGTCGTCCTCGCTCATGTGAAAATAGATGCCGAGTCCGAGGCCTTGATTCCTGATCAGTATATCACAGTATGCGTCAAACGGATCCATGCCCGCTTTTTCGGCATATTCGCTGACAAACATACCTTCCGCGCGGTGATCGACGGGGCAGCTCGACACGTAAACCCCGGAGAACCCGCCGCTGTTGTAGACGTAGTTGTCGTAATCGCTGATGCGGCTCATCTCTTCGCGGATGATCTCACGCTCGGACTGATCCTGAAGCGCTCGCAGTAGCCCGCTCATACCGTTCGTAAAGTAGCGTGGCGGGATGGAGACGTTGAGCGAGGTGCAACCCGCCGTATACGGATAGCAATCGATGATGGCGCGAAGCCCTTGCTCCACAGCTCGATCGAGCTGTTCAAGCATTGCTTTCGGCTTGCCCCAGTTTTGCCGGCCCGCCGCCTTGAGATGCGAAACGCAGAGCGGAACATCCGCCTTCAACGCGAGTCGCATTGTCTCGGCGCGCGCTTCGATCACGCGGTCGCCTTCGTTGCGCGGGTGGTTGGCGTAAACGCCGCCTTCTTCGTGCACCACGCGAAGTAGCGCCAGGATTTCGTCGTTGTCCGCGTAGCAGCTTGGCGCATAGACCTGTCCGGTGGAGAGCCCAAGCGCGCCTTCACGAATGCAACGGCGTAGCATCGCCTTCATGCGATCGAGTTCGCCTGCGTCCGGCTTTCGGTCTTCATAGCCCATCGCCCAAAGGCGGAGCGCGCCGTGCCCTACAAAGCATTTTGTCGTGATCGGGTTTTGTAGCGACTCCAGCCAGGCGTAAAACCCCGCCGCACTTTCGAGCTGAGAGAGCTGTTCCGGTAGGTCGGGGTACGGCGCAATGCCGGAGACAAAACGGGTAAACTGTACGCTTTCCGCGCCGCCTGCGGGAAAGAGCGAAACGCCGCATTGCCCCGCAATCTGCGTGGTGATGCCCTGACTGAGCTTGCTCAGCGTCGCATACGGACTCGCCAACGTAAGGTCTCCGTGCGAGTGCGCGTCGATAAAGCCGGGAACGAGCGCAAGCCCGCCCGCGTCGATCACGGCGTGTACAGCGGGCGCTTCGCCAGCGCGAAACACGCGAATTTTGCCGGAATCGAAACCGACGCTACCCAAATAAGCGGGCGCGCCGGTGCCGTCATAGATGGTACAGTTTTGAATCAAAGTATCCATATTTGCCAATTTTGTCCGATAAAATGGGAAAGGGTTTGAGCGCGCGGACGAATCCGTGCCCAAACCCCAAATGAACCGCCGTTGAAGCGGAGATTAGTCTTTGATCATGCGGATCGAACCGATGATCGGCAGATCTTTATCCTCTTTGTTGGCGACGTTGATGATGCCGATGAGGGAGAAGACAAAGCTCGCGAGACCT
>CAYVAO010000449.1:0-355 GCA_964448895.1 uncultured Christensenella sp. | reverse complement strand
CAGAATCGGAACCCAGGAGAAGACGCCGACCGCGACCCAAACGATGACTTCCAGAATCAGAAGGTTGATGCCGCGAACCGCGTGCGCGCGCACAAACGGCGTTTGATCCTTCACGAGATAGGGAATCAGCGCAAGAACACCGAGATAGGAGAGAATGCCCATCCACATGTCGTTGGAGCTGGACGATGTAGCGTGATTTGCGCCGGGTACGGGTTCGCCACAGTTGCCGCAGGCTTTGTCGCCCTCGTTGAGCTGGGAACCGCATTTGGAACAGTATGCCATGGTTGTTACCTCCATCATTTTTAATATGGATCAAGCGTACGAAACGCTCTCTCTTCGGGTTAAGTAAAAAACG
>CAYVAO010000448.1:0-2178 GCA_964448895.1 uncultured Christensenella sp. | reverse complement strand
AACATATAGAGAACAGGCGCTCCCTCTCAATGGGAGCGCCATTTTTCTGCGCGCTATATGGTTTAGCTTGGCGTAAAACAAATCGTTATGCGCGCCGGTGCGTTAGGTGAAAAGAATTTCACTCGCGCGCAGCGGATACAGTGACGTGTGAAAGTACAAAATGGCGTGATCCACAGGGGCACATGTTAGCAATGTAACAGAGAAATCGGCGTAAAATGCGGAAATATGCGTTGTCTTTGCGTGTCAAAGTAACAATTTGTTGCATTGCTGTAAATTACGGCTGTATAATCAAGCCATGGAAAAACAGTCGGTAGCCGAACGGCTGCATCAAGTGGTTGCGTGGCTGCTCTTCATCGGCTTCTTTTGCATGACTGCCTGCGCGGGGAGACTCCCCGATGTGCGGCGTGCCGAGGAGACCGATTCCAATTTCGCGCCCGCCATTCAAAACGAAGTCACAGAAAATGCAGAATCGACCAAGCTATTACTGCCGGAAGCCTCCGGTACCATTGTTTACGAAGGAAATGGCGTTACGATAGACGCCTCTCATACCGACCAGGGTTATGTGCTGATTCGCTGCACGCCAAGCGAGAAACGACTCAAAGCGGGCGTTTCCACGGCAGCGCAAACGTATTACTATGATTTGCCCGGCGGGGATATCTATAGCGTGTTTCCGCTGCAGATGGGGGACGGAGTCTACAATTCCGTTGCTCTATCCAAACCAATATGTCTGGTACAACGAGACCACCAGAACCATTTCAAAAGCAGACGAACTGGCAGAAGGGCTAACGAGCGACGAGGAGATTACCAAGCAGATCTATCGTTTTGTTGTAGACCACATGAGCTACGATAGCGAGAAAGCGGATACGGTTCAAAAGGGGTATCTGCCAAATGCGGACGAAGCCCTCGATACCGGCAAGGGAATTTGCTTTGACTATGCGGTGCTTCTTGCGGTCATGCTGCGCGCGGAGGGAATTCCTACAAAGCTGGTTATTGGCACATTAATGCCGGGGAGTCTCTACCACGCTTGGAACAGCGTATTTTTAAACGGCGAGGGGGTCTGGATGGATCCAACGCTTGACGGAGCGAGACATAAAGAGAGCGATTATATAATAGAAAGAATTTATTAGCGCAGGCCTACTCTTCGGGTCGGGTAAATCGAAAAAATATTGATGAAGCAATTTGGTTTTCTGCATGGGTATACGCACTAGCGGCATTATAATATACGTCAGCCAAGAAAAATGCAGACGTTTAGTGGACAGGAGAGGAACACCGGAATGAGCGAGAACACAACGCAAAAGAAGCTACCGCCGGACGAGACGGCGCTGTTCTGCGAGCAGGTTGCCATGGTGCTCAAAGCCGGCATTCCGTTGGACGACGGAATGGAAACCCTCGCAAAAAGCTACGAGGGTAGCCGCTACGGCGGTCGGTTTTTACAGATTCGAAGACTTCGCGAAAATCCTTGCAGGGTACCGGCTCGCTTTCCGCCGCGCTGGAGGAAGCGTGCATTTTTCCGGACTATCTCTGCGCGATGACGCGCATTGGAGAGCGCGCGGGTAAACTGGACGAAGTCATGTCTTCGCTGGCGAACTACTACAACTGGGAGGCGGAAATCAAAGCCTCCGTCAAAAGCGCAATTCTGTATCCAACCATATTGGTCATGATGCTCGCGGTGGTGATTGCAATTCTGGTTGTCAGCGTACTGCCCGTATTCCAGCGCGTATTTGACAGCCTAGGTCTCGCGGCTGGCAGCCCGGCTACGGCGGCCATGCGCATTGGCGTTGGAGTGGGCAAGGGGATGCTGGTGATCGTTGGCATTGTTACCGTCCTTCTGCTGATTGTCGGCATTCTGCTCAAAACCACGCGCAGGGAAAGCGTTCTTGCTCTGCTGGGCAAGCTGATTCCCTCCGTTCGCCGCGTGAACGCGCGCCTTTCCACCGCGCGGTATGCCTCCGTGCTCTCCATGATGCTTTGCGCGGGCTATCCGGTGGAGGATGCAATTCAGCTTGCGCCAACGGTCATTACGGACGCGCGGCGCAGGCAGCGTGCCGAAGACAGCGCAAAGGAACTGCTTGCGGGCGTTTCGTATGCCGAGGCGGCGCAATAGAGCGGCCTGTTTGAACCCATGCAGGATAAGATGATTCGCTTTGGCGCGGCGGCGGGCCCGCATGACGCGGTACG
>CAYVAO010000447.1:0-2185 GCA_964448895.1 uncultured Christensenella sp. | reverse complement strand
CGGCGCGAACGTTTTTTAAGGAGAAAATGATATGTTACTCAATATTCCGAAAATTCTCTCCCCGGAACTCATCAAGGCGTTGTGCGAAATGGGCCACGGCGACAAGATCCTGCTTGCGGACGCGAACTATCCCGGCAAGAGCGCGGCCGATCGCTGCGGCGCTACGTTCTTGCGCGCGGATGGAATCGGCGTGCCTGCACTGTTGGAGGCGATTCTCCAACTTATGCCGCTCGATCTGTATACGGACGAACCGGCGATGGTGATGGATGTGGACAAACGCGACGCGGGGATGAAGATTCCGATTCACGACACCTATCGTGCCATCGTTGCAAAGCATGATTCACGCGGGGAACAAGCGGTTGCGCAATATGAGCGCTATGCGTTTTACGATCAGGCGGATCACAGCGCCGTGATTGTTCAGACCGGCGAAGAGGCGGTCTATGCCAATATCATCCTGCAAAAAGGTGTGATCAAATGAAGACAAAACGACTCCTCGCCTTCGACCTTGGCGCCTCGAACGGGCGCGCGGTCATGGGCGCGTTTGACGGCGAAAAGATTGAGCTGAGCGAAATACACCGCTTCGACAACCCCATGATCGAGCAAAACGGGTTGTATTATTGGGATGCGCTGGGCTTATATCGCAACCTGAAGGAGTCGTTTCTCAAGCTCAAGCAGGAAGGGATCGAGGCGGATTGCTTCGGCATCGATACCTGGGGCGTGGACTTCGGCCTGATCGATCAAAACGGCGCATTGCTCGGCAACCCGCGCTGTTATCGAAACGGGACGGAGGCGGGCATGGCAAACGTACACGCCGTTGTGCCGCAGGAGACGCTGTTTTCGCGCACGGGCATCGCGAGCATGCCGTTTAACACGGTCTATCAGCTGTACGCGCGCGTGCAGGAACACGATCCCGCGCTGGAAAACGCCAAGACGTTGCTCTTTTCGCCGGACTTGTACGGCTATTTCTTCACGGGCGAACAGAAAACGGAATACACGATTGCGACGACAAGCATGCTCTACGACGGGGAAAATCGTCGCTGGGACACGGACACGATGCAGCGCCTCGGCATCCCGTCTCGCGTGTTTACGGACGTGGATTACGCGGGTACCCTGCGCGGAACCATGCGTGGCGCGGTGGCGGACGAGCTGGGTATCTCGCGTATACCGTTTGCGGCGGTGGGCACGCACGACACGGCCTCCGCCGTCGCCGCGATTCCGGGCGAAGGGAACTTCGCGTTCTGCTCTTCCGGTACGTGGTCGGTGTTCGGCGTGGAGAGCGATCGCCCGGTGAAGACGAGCGCGGTTTGCGAGGCGAAGTTCTCCAACGAAGGCACGGTGCAGGGAACGTTCCGGTTGTCGAAAAACATCATGGGCCTTTGGCTGGTGCAGGAATGCCGCAGAGACTGGCAGAAACAGGGCAAAACGTTCAGCTACGACGAAATCGACGCGCAGGCAAAAGCGAGCGAAGGTCTTGTGAGCATCATAGACACCGACGACGCGAGCTTTTACGCGGCGGGCAACATGCAAAAGAAGATTCAGCAGTTTTGCGAGCGGACGCATCAACCCGTTCCGCAGACGGTGGGCGAGACCGCGCGCTGCATTTACGACAGCCTCGCGCTGAAATATCGCTTCGCGCTGGAAACGCTGGAAGCGTATCGCGGCGCGCGGATTGATCGGCTCAACATCGTCGGCGGCGGCACGAAGAACAAGCTGATGAACCAACAAGCGGCGGACGCGACAGGGCGAACGGTCATCGCGGGGCCGGTCGAGAGCGCGTGCGTGGGAAATCTGCTCATGCAGGCGGTGGCGTTGGGTGAGCTGAAAAACGTGGAAGAAGCGCGCGCGGTCGTCCGCGCCTCGTTTGTGACGGAGACGTACGAAAGTCGCCATTCGCAAGCATGGGACGACGCATACGCAAAACTGCTCGGATTTCTGAGCAAAGCGTAAGAAACGATTTCGCATCTGCGAAAACAGCGCAAAGAAGCAAAAAGACAATAGAATATTATAACAATTGAGCGGAACAGTCGGTTTATAATGGATCAGGCAGATACCGTCCATTGGAGGAAAACACATGATCGACCTAACGAAATGGGAGCAGATTGCTTCCGAACAGATACACAATAGAAAAGCAGTTGCGGGCAGACTCGGCGGCAAGATCGCCGTGGTGACGGGCAGCGCGCAGGGC
>CAYVAO010000446.1:0-2190 GCA_964448895.1 uncultured Christensenella sp. | reverse complement strand
ACCTCGTGTGGTAATTCGTTCTTTTCTGATAACCCGCGCAAAAAAAAGGCGTATTTTTCCAGCAAAATTACCATTTATGGTAATTTCATCTTGCTTCATTCGATGACTTATATTATTCCGAACAAAACAGAAGCAATTGTCCGTATGCTATAATGAAATCACACTCTCTTTTGTCGAAAGGAGTTTGTTATGGAAGTTTCGGACCCGATTCTCGTGAGCGCATGCCTGCTCGGCGTGCCTTGCCGCTATAACGGAACCGGAGTGACAGACGAGCGCATTTTGGAACTCGCGAAAAAGCACCATCTAATCCCCGTCTGTCCGGAGCAGCTCGGCGGTCTGCCCACTCCGCGCCCGCCCGCGGAGAGAAAAGGAACGCGCGTGCTCACGCGGGACGATCGCGACGTGTCCGCGCCTTTTTTGCGCGGCGCGCAGGAGACGCAGCGGTTGGCGCGGCTCTTTTCCTGCCGGATCGCGATTCTCAAAGCAAACAGCCCCTCCTGCGGCAGCGGGCAGATCTACGACGGTTGTTTTTGCGGAAAGCTGATCCCCGGAGACGGTTTGACGGCGGCGTTGCTCAAGCAGGACGGACTAACGGTGCTCAGCGAGTTGGATGATCTGTCTTCGCTGCTATAATTATTTAGCTCTCACTCTCTTGCGCCGCGATCACGACTACGCTTTTGTAAACTTTTTTCTCTCGCGCGCTGAAAAAAGCAAGCCGCTTATTACAAGAACCTTCAAACAGCCAATCTCTGTGGCTGTTTTTGTTTTTGATTGGAGTCATCGTGTTTTTTATATGCAGCAAGGCAGGTCGCGGTCGGCATTGATCGAATCAATATGTTGTGCTAGTATGAAATCAAGACACAACTGGTTGCGATTTTCGCGGCTCTAATCAATAACAAGCGGACTATTTTACCGGAAACATCAGATGAGGGGCGGACCAATAGGATGGAGATCATCAAACGCAGCGGCCTTGCGGAGGCCTATGACCGAAATAAGATTACAAGCGCCGTGCGAAAGGCATTTTCCAGCACGCAGACGGAGATTGCCGAAGAGGCGTTGGAGGCGATTACCGCGGCGGTCGAAGCGCGAATCCCACTGCTGCCGCCGCCTGTTTCGGTGGAGCAGATTCAGGATCTCGTGGAAGAAACGCTGATGCTCAAGGGCTATTTTGCCCAGAGCAAGAGCTATATTCTCTACCGCAGTGAGCGCACGCGTATGCGCGCCCAGCGCAAGAGCATCTGTTCGCTGTTTGCCGAAGGCGACGCGCTGGAAAAGATACTCGACAAGGTGCAGACCGATTTTCCGGAGGAGATGTATGAGCTTTCGCGGTTGGACGAGAAATTTCGCTCCTTCCTCAAGCCGGAGATGGGCGAGAGCGCGAAACGCGCGGCGCTGACGCGCGCGGCAGCCGAGTTGACCACGCAGGAAGCCCCGCATTGGGAGTTTATCGCGGCGCGCATCCTGATGCACGATTTTGCAGCTGATCTTTCCCGCGCGCTGGACGAGCTGCAACTGCACAGCTACTTTGAAAAGGTTAGCTATCTCTGCGAGCGCGGACTCTACGGCAGCTACATATTGGAAAGCTATACAAAAGAAGAACTCGACGAGGCGGGAACGTTTATCAATCCTGCGCACGACGAGAAACTCACCTACTCCGGGCTGGAGCTGTTGCTTCGCCGCTATGTGATCCGCAGCCACAAAGGCCAGCCGCTGGAAACCCCGCAGGAGATGTATCTCGGCATTGCGCTGCACCTCGCCATGCCAGAAAAGGCGGATCGTCTCGTTTGGGTCAAGCGCTTTTACGACATGTTGAGCACGCTGAAGGTGACCATGGCGACGCCCACGCTCGCCAACGCCAGAAAGCCGTTTCACCAGCTTTCCAGCTGCTTTATCGACACCGTGCCGGACAGCCTGACCGGCATCTACCGCAGCATCAATAACTTCGCGCAGGTTAGTAAATACGGCGGCGGCATGGGTCTCTATTTTGGCAAGGAGCGCTCAAAGGGCGGCACCATCCCCGGTGTTGAGGGCGCGGCAGGCGGCGTCATCCGCTGGATTCGCCTCGCAAACGTCACAGCGGTCGCGGTCGATCAGCTCGGCGTGCGTCAAGGCGCGGTCGCGGTCTATCTCGACGTCTGGCACAAGGATTTGCCGGAGTTTTTACAGATTCGCACCAACAATGGCGACGAC
>CAYVAO010000445.1:0-2204 GCA_964448895.1 uncultured Christensenella sp. | reverse complement strand
TACCTTGGCTTACTGCCGGTCGTATTCGGGTGTGCAGTCGGCGTGCGGGCGTTCTTTGTAACCAACTGGATTGGTTGGGCAAAAGGCATTGCACCTGCACCTTCCGCATATCTAACGGCTGAAGAAGAAGCAAACGCATAAAAGTCATATCGAAAATTGCATCTAATGTCTCAAGCGCTCTATTTTATGTAGAGCGCTTATCTCTGTTTGCGTACAAACACGCAATGTAACGTTTTCGTGAATTGGGCGGGAAGCGACTTGTCTTCCCGTCGTTTTTTTACTAAACTCAGGTTTGGAGATTCTTATTGATTGATCTAGCGAATCCAGAAGTGATCAAATGAATCAACAAAAATCGCAGCAACTCGAAAAGAGGGAATATGAAGAAGCGAATCACGCTGATATGCACGATACTGCTCATGATCGGGGTTACTGTGATTCCGGCCCGCTATTCACACGCACTCACGCTGAGCACCGGCGTCGTCAACGCGGATAGCGTTGCGATGCGAAAAGTCGCAAGCGAAAAAGGCGGTGTGGTGAAACGGCTCAGCAAAGGTACGGTTGTAAAGATTCTGGAAAGCACCGTAAACGCGGAGTGGTATCATGTGGAAGTCGGAACGAAGACGGGCTACGTGAACCGTCTCTACGTCGATATCGACGCGTCGCTTCCTTCCTATCAAATGGATTACACCGGCACGATCTTTAACGTGCAGCAGGATGTCAACGTTCGCGCGGAACCCTCGCTGAAAGCAAAGAAACTCGGCAAAGCGAACAAAGGAGACACCTTCAAGGTAACGCAGGCGTATGCGAGCGGTGCCTGGCATCAGATCGACTACAACGGAACCGTCGGTTACGTTTCGTCAGACTATATGGAACTCACGGCAAAAGTTTCAAACGATTTACTCACCGGAATCGAGATAACGGGAGGAACGCTGTCGCCTGCGTTCTCGCCAACGGAATACGGCTATGTGCTGACTGCAACGCAGGGAGAGGTCGACATCAACTGCCTCGCGAACAGCGGCATCACCGTCAGCATTGGAAACACCGGCATCGGCAGCGCAAAATATAACATCAATTCCGGCAACAGCAAAACCATTCGTATTTCTGTTAGCGGGGTAGTGAAGTACTCGATTTATCTCGTGCGGGATGTCTTAACCGTAGGCACCTGGAACATCAAACGCGGAAACGATAATTTAGAGATGCAGGGCTGGCTGATTGGGGCGCAGCAACCGGATATTCTCGGCATTCAGGAAGTCTATATCAACGAAAAAGAGAATACAAACAACCTGCTGTCTGTGCGCACGAAAAACGCGCAATACATGACCTTTGCCGAAACGATCAAATATCCGTCCGGCGGGAAATACGGTATCGGCCAGATTTCAAAATTCAAGCCGGAAAACGCAACGGTGACGCTGCTCTCCAGCGAAAACAAAGAACAGCGCTGCTTGCAAAAGGTGGAGTATGTAATCAACGACAAGCGTGTTTCCGTCTACAATACGCACTTTTCTTATGAGTCTGCCGACATTCGCAAAAAGCAGTTTGCGGAAGTGCTGAAGATTATGAACGCGGATCAGAACGAATACAAGATATTAACCGGAGACTTCAATGCGCAGGAAAGCGAATTCTCCGGATTCAAGAAGAGCTATCATGTCGTCAATACCGGTTCGACAAAGTTTTATAATTACTCCAACAAGAGAATCGGAATGTCGCAGATCGATAACATCATCGTTTCGAAGAACATCACGGTGCTCAACGCGCGCGCGATACCAAACGAATATTCCGATCATTATCCGCTGTTTGCGTTCCTGTCGCTAAACTAAACAAGAGATCAATCAATTGCGTCCCGACAAGCTTCACGTGCATCGTGAAGCTTGTTTTTTACAAATAAAGAGAGAGCGGACGAACCGCTCTCTCTTGCTGAAACGAAGTGATTACTTCGCGTCGACCTTCGCCATATGCGTGATCAGGTCGAGCACTTTGTTGGAATAACCCCACTCGTTGTCATACCAGGCGACGAGCTTGACGAAGTGATCGTTCAGGCTGATGCCGGCATCGGCGTCGAAGATGGAGGTGCGGGAATCGGTGTAGAAGTCCGAAGAAACAACTTTATCTTCGGTGTAACCGATGATGCCTTTCCATTCCGGTGCTTCGGAAGCGGCCTTCATGACGGCCTTGATCTGATCATAGGTCGCGGCCTTCTCGAGGCG
>CAYVAO010000444.1:0-2205 GCA_964448895.1 uncultured Christensenella sp. | reverse complement strand
CTGTGTTCGCCGTGCGGGCGACGTCGGCACCGGGCTCCGAACCGGTGGTGGCAACATAGCTTGCCCCGGTCGGGTCGGCAGCAGCGGACTGCATCGGGAAGAAAAGCAGCAGTACCGCCACCACGAGCGCAAGAATGACCGCGATGGTAAAGATGGACTTTTTCATTGACTTACCTCCCATTTATTTTGAAATTGCCTTTATAATTGCGTTTTCAATTGATCTTTCGAAAGCTTGCCGCTGATTAGGAGCGGTTCATTTTCTCCTTGCGGAAATTGCCCCAGGAAAAGCCGGACGACTTCATGACTTCATCGCGAAGCTTGGACATCGACATGAAATATCGAATGCCAAGAAACAGAATCACCATGCCAAAGACAAAGCCAGGGAATGTGGACGTCATCACCTGCAGATGCACATTGTGGATCGCGCTGTAGACGCTAAACCCCGCGCCGAGCAGCATGATAATCACAGATATGGCATATAGAACGATGATCATTGCGACTCTTCCCTTTGTCGCGGACGGGGTTGCCGTTGCGGAACGCACCATTTCTTCTCAACCTCCTACTCTGAAAAAAGATTCTTCTAGATTTAACCCCAAAAAACAAATGTCGCCCTCTCAAAACAGCCGAAAACGCCTTTGTTTGGCATGTTTTGATCAAGCAAAAGAAAAGGCGCCTCCGGGAAAACCCCAAAAGCGCCATTGCTGATGGCAACGTTATATACTTCTGTAAATCGCTTGTCAAGAAGAAGTTTTATATGCCGATATAGCGAAAAAATGATGCTTGAATTACAAAGGTTATGCGTGCGCAAAAAACGCGCAATGCGCGAATGATTTTGCGACTCAGAAGCATATTTCTCCGTTCGATGAGTCAATAGCAACGTGTGCTTTGTGAATGGAATCGACGTGTTTTTTTCGCGTTTTTTATGTATGAAGATTTTACTAGAAACAGAAAAGTGGTTTTAAATTTTTTAAATATTGTAACTTTGTCGCAAACAACGCGTGCGAGGTGACGTAATCGCTTGACATTCCAAACAGTTGTGCTACGTTGTATTTGTAACAATCGATTGCTCCAAATTGTGGAGCAAAAATCAAAAAAATACATCAGAAAGTTGAGGGTATGATAGATGAGTCAGCAAACGATTTCCAAGATTATAGCGAGGGAGATCCTCGATTCGCGCGGCAATCCTACGGTTGAAGCGGAGGTAACCACCAGCGGCGGCGTCGTCGGCTGGGCCGCTGTTCCTTCCGGAGCGTCCACGGGCGCTTATGAAGCGCTGGAACTACGCGATGGCGACAAGAGTCGCTATCAGGGCAAGGGCGTACAGAAAGCCGTCAAGAACGTGCACGATATGCTTGCGCCAAAGCTCCTCGGTATGGACGTAACCAGTCAGCGTGAGATCGACTACAAGATGCTCGCCATCGACGGCACGCCTGATAAGAGCAAAGTAGGCGCAAACGGAATTCTCGCGGTGTCTCTCGCGGTGGCAAACGCCGCGGCAAAGACGCTCGATCTGCCGCTGTATCGCTACATCGGCGGCGTCAATGCACACGTATTGCCTGTGCCGATGATGAACGTTATCAACGGCGGCAAACACGCGGACAACAACATCTCCAGTCAGGAGTTTATGATCATGCCGGTCGGCGCGCCTACGTTTGCCGAAGGGTTGCGCTGGGGCGCGGATGTGTTCCACACCCTCAAAGGCATTCTGCACCAGAAAGGGTTAAGCACCTCCGTCGGTGACGAGGGCGGCTTTGCGCCGAACCTCTCCGGCGAGGTAGAGGCGGTGGAAACCCTGCTGGAGGCGATCAGCAAGGCTGGCTTCGTACCCGGCAAGGATTTCATGCTTGCTATGGACGCAGCCAGTACCGAGATGTTTGACGAAGCCAAGAAAGCGGGCAAAGAGGGGAGCTATCTCTTCTGGAAATCCGGCGAACTCAAGACCCGCGACCAGATGATTCGCTATTGGGCGGATCTCGCCGCGAAATATCCGATCATTTCTCTGGAGGACGGCCTCGCCGAGGAGGACTGGGACGGCTGGAAAGAACTGCGTCGCGAGCTCGGCGACAAGATGCAGCTCGTGGGCGACGATCTGCTCGTCACCAATACCAAGCGCCTCGCGCGGAGCATTGAGGAGAACAGCGTCAACTCCATCCTGATCAAGGTCAACCAGATCGGTTCGCTGCCCGAGACGCTGGCGGCCATCGG
>CAYVAO010000443.1:0-2218 GCA_964448895.1 uncultured Christensenella sp. | reverse complement strand
CCGATGGCGTAATTTCTCGCTTCCTCGTCCGAAATCCCCTTGCCCTTGAGTGCGGGGATCACCGCCTCGTCGTTGAAAAACTGCGGCATGCCGCTGCCTTTGCCAACGACCTCGGAGCATCGGGTTAGGAAATGTTCGCTCGATCCCGCAAACACGGGCGCCGAGAGATTCGGCTGCGGCAAAAGCAGGTGCTCCTGCGCACGGAGGAAGAGGAAGCTGAGCTCGTTTTCCGAGGATGTCCCCACTTCGTTCTGCCCGCCGATGGCTACGTTAAAGCCGATCGGGAAACCTGCGAAATACTTCGCGCTTGAGCTGCTTCTGAGATATACGATCTGGTTAAACTTAAGGAACAGGCATTCGATGAGTTCCAGCGCGGTTTCGCTCGTCAGCGCGCCGGAAGCGATGTCTTTTTCGTAAAACGGATAGAGGTATTGATCCATACGCCCCGGCGAGAAGGAGGAAGCGTTGCTCTCCATCTGCAAGATGACGTATAAAAACCAGCTGGCTTGCAGCGCCTCGCGGAAGGTTTCCGGCGCGCGCTCGCTGAGAGCCTCGCACACACGGGCGATCTCAAGAATCTCTTCCTTGCGTGCGGATGAGTTTGCCATCTCGCGCGCCAGGCCCGCATAGCGGCGCATAAACAGGCAAGCGCCTTCCAGCGAGAGGATCAAGCCGTCATAGAATTCTGCGTTGTCGGGGTGCCGCTTACGCTCCGCTTTCGCTTCCTCGATCAGGCCGGCAGGCCCGTATTTCAGCCAGCGCTCGGTGTTCGGGCAGATGTGCCCCTGCGCGTGATCGGTCTGGTTGATCTTGGCTACTTTGCCGATGGCGCGCATTTCGTCGCCGATGCGATCGTCGAGAATGTCTTCCAGCGTCTTGCCCTTCCAAAACGGAAAGATGTCTTCATGAAAAGCGTGAACGTCCTCTTCGCGAATTTGAAACGGGTCTTGCGGACGCGTCGGCAGGGTTTCGATTTCGCGATCCACCCAGCTTAAGCCCGACTCGGGAAAGATCACCCCCGCGCGAACGCCGGTGGTGCGATTGCCCACGATCAGCTCGCCTTCGGTGATTTTGATTTCAATCTTCAGCAGCGCCTCTTTGAGCGACAGCGCGCGCAAAATGTTGCGCGGAAGCTCGCCATGCGCGCGATAAACCTCGGTTACGATCTTTGCCTGCTCCACAGACGCATATCGTTCTTCGGCAAACATGACTTCCTTTAGTTTTTGAACACGATGGCTCATCGGTAACTGATCGAGCTTGGTTTTCATGATTTTGTCCTTTATTTTGTCGCGTGTGAAAAAATGGTGCTTTTTATCTTCGATGTTGAATTATGTGTGTTTGAATCGCGTATTTGTTTCGAACGAAATTGATTTTTCAATGAATAGAATGAATCTGCTTGTTACTATAAGAATGCTACCATAAAAAAAACGGTCCTAAAACCGTTTTGCGAGTCTGAAACGTGTACTATCGTGAACCGGAGGCCTTGTTTTCGATCTCTTTTTTCCGGTACTCCCGTGTAGACATCCCCGTATAGGCGCGAAACGCCCGATAGAAGAATTTGGTGGAGTGATAGCCCGTTTGATAAGCGATCTCCTCGGTGTTGAGATTGCTGACCGCGAGCATCGCCTTTGCCGCCTCCATCCGCAGGGAGTTGAGGTATTCCATCAGAGACAAACCAGTCTTCTGCTTAAATGCGCGGCTGAGAAAGGACTTGCTGACATATACCATATCCGCAAGCTGCTGCACGCTGATGCTCTCGGTCATGTGGTCGTGCATGTAGAGGATCACGCGGCTGACCATGTCGTTCTGCGTCTGCTTCTCAAAATAGCAACGGCCGATGAGCAGCATAACGCTCTTTACGTAGTGATCGATCAGCGGCTGGCATGGGGTTTGGCTCTTGTATTCCGCGTGGATTGCCTCCATGAGCCACTTGAATCTCGCGTCCTTGTCCTGAATGCGCTGGATGTCTGCAAACTCTAGCCCTGGAATATCCACCCATAGGCAGATGATCTCCTGATGATGATCAAACTGCAAGCTCTCCGTGTGCGGCATGCCCTTGGGATAGATGATCATGTCGTAAAACGAAGCCTGCACGCTGGTTTCGCCCGTGATCACCCGCGCGTTGCCATAGAGAAAGTAGATCAGCTCGATGCAGTCGTGGCAGTGCTCCTTAAAATTCCAGATGTTGCTGCGCTCGTCAAACCGCTCGCAGAACAGC
>CAYVAO010000442.1:0-2220 GCA_964448895.1 uncultured Christensenella sp. | reverse complement strand
CCATTTGCTCTTTTGCCGAGAGCAGCAGTGCGTTCAGATCCGTAAAATAGTGATAGATGGTCGCATAGGAATATCCCGTCGCCTGCGCAACTTTTCGAACGGAAACGCCCTCAACGCCTTCTTGAAGAACAATCTCCTTTGCGGCTTGAATGAACCCGTTTTTCACGAGTTCGTTCTTCTGCTTGGCTAATTCTTCGGTTGACATAATCGCTCCGTCTAACAATGTTACAATGTTCTAACAGTGTTAGAATAACATCATTCCTCAATATTGTCAACAGCAAAGCAAAGACCCGAAAGCAAAATGCCTTCGGGTTTTCATTATATTTGTCTCTGTTTATCCTTGTCTTGGTAGGTTAGTTCAGATCAATCAGCTTGGCTTTGATTCCGTCGAGGCCGTTGAGTTCCTTCACAAGCTGTTCGATTTCGTCCTTTTCGCCGTAGGGCTGGAGGATGATCAGTCCATCCGTCGCGCAGAGATCCTCGCTGACCTCGTGCAGACCCAGACGCGCCTTGATCTTGCAGCCGTTCTTGGTCAGCACCTGCTGAAAGCTGGAGGCATTGCTCACGCGGTTGTCCATTCGTACGCCGATGACATAGTAGCAAGACATTTCAATCACCTCTTTCTAGTAAAATATTCCTTGAAATACGTATCTACTGTTTGTTGCCTTTGTTTAAAAATGGCTTTGCGACTTTTTCATTGAAAAACGCGATCAGCGGCCCCATGAAAAAAGCGGTGATGATGGTTCCGATGCCTGCGATGGTGGGGATTGCAGACGGCTTTCCGCCCGCGATCAAGAAGATGCCGACGCCCGCCGCGACGCAGACAATATCGGTGCAAATGCGCACGTACTGGAACTTGCCCTTTTTCCAGGTGTTGGAGATGATGAGTGCCACCGCGTCATAGGTGGACACTCCCAGATCGGCGGTCATATAAAACGCCGATCCGAAGCAAATGATCACGATGCCAACAAGCAGACAACATGCGCGGAAGAGAAGCGAAGGCGCTACGATTACCGTCTGAAGAAAGGCATAGGTAAACTGCGTGATATAGCCCAGCAGAAAGAGATTGATGAAGGTCGCAATACCGATGTAATGCCTGTCAAAAATGAGGGCAAACAACAGTAGTACCACGTTCACAATTACGTAAAGCGTGCCAAATGGGATCGGTATGAGGGCGTCCAAACCACTCATCAGCGATTGAAAAGGGTCCACACCCAACGCCGCTATCTTAAAAATACCTACACTGATTGCGCAAATAATCACGCCGAAAAGCGACATACCGATTCGTCTTATTTTCATTCTTTCGGCTCCTTGCTTGTTGTACGGTTTATTCCCACTCAATCGTTCCCGGGGGCTTACTCGTGATGTCGTAGACCACGCGATTGACATGCGGTACCTCGCCGATGATTCGCTCACTGATGCGCCGCAGCACGGGATACGGAATCTCCGCCCATTCCACGGTCATCGCGTCCGTGGACGTGACCGCCCGAACGCCGATGATGTAATCATACGTGCGCAAATCGCCCATCACGCCGACCGTACGCATGCCGGTGAACACGGTAAAGTATTGCCAAATGGCTTCCGCCAAACCCGCTTTTTTGATCTCGTCGCGGAAGATATAGTCGCTCCGGCGCAGAATCTGGAGCTTCTCTTCCGTTACATCGCCGAGCACGCGGATGGCAAGCCCCGGACCGGGGAATGGCTGCCGCCAGACGAGCTCGTGCGGAATGCCGAGCGACTCGCCAAGCGCGCGCACCTCGTCCTTAAACAGCATGCGCAGCGGCTCAACAAGTCCGACAAAACCGATGTCCTTCGGCAGGCCGCCAACGTTGTGGTGGCTCTTAATCGTACTCGCGCTGCTCGTTCCGCTCTCGATGACATCCGGATAGATCGTGCCCTGCAGCAGAAATTCACCGCCGCCGAGCCTCTTGGACTCTTCCTCGAATACGCGGATGAACTCTTCGCCGATGATCTTGCGCTTACGCTCCGGTTCAACGACGCCCGCGAGTTTCGAAAGGAACCGATCCTTCGCGTCCACCTTGATGATATTAAGCGAGAGCGTATCGTGATAGACGCGCATGACCTCTTCTGCTTCGTTCTCGCGCAGCAGGCCGTGGTCGACGAAGATGCAGGTTAGTTGGTCGCCGCCCGCCTCGTGTACCAGAACGCTTGCTACGGAGGACTCCCCGCCGCCGGAGAGCGCCCCCATGACACGCAGGT
>CAYVAO010000441.1:0-2224 GCA_964448895.1 uncultured Christensenella sp. | reverse complement strand
TCATGAAAACGTGGAAAAAAGCAGTTCTCGGTTTGACTGTTTTGAGTGTTATCAGCATTGCCGCATGTGTTGTGATCGAGGTGTCAAAATCGCCAAAATCGATTATCCCTATTGAGTCTGTCGAATATAAAACCAAAGAGGAGTTGACAGATCTCTATTGGCAGAACAAAGTCGTTTTGAACTCTGTCAAAAACAGCGTGCTTTCAAGTAAGAGTCTTATGCAAGCATTAGATGACTACAAAGAAGGCGACATCAATGTATCTTACCAAAGCGATAAGAAATACTTTAGCGATGAAGAATGGGAAAACATCGTTTCCGTCTTTGAGAATCTTCACCCGTATATGATCATGATGGAGCGCAAAGGTAGACCGGTGAAGTTTTATATCAATTTTGACGATCTAAAACTTGAGACGAGTTCCAAAGTAACATCACTTTACTGGTTTACGGATAAAGAAGAAATCGAGTATCAAAAAGAACATTCTCTTGCAGATAGCGTTGAATATACGCATCTGGACGGGAACTGGTATATTGTTGAAGAAACGTATGAATGGTGATAGATAGTTTGCTTGGAGCGAAAACAGAGGCGAAGCAGGTTGTCTGCGTTCGCCTCTATTTTTGTTCGATCAGGACTTTAACGGGTCATCAAGCCCGCAAAGCTTGAGACTCACGTCATACAGCCGGTTTGCGCTGGCGAGATTCTTGCTCGCCTCGCTCGAAGGCTCAATCTTGCAGCGGTAGAAATACTCCCCGCTGGTTTGACATAGTGCGGGATCGCTCGCCAGATACACGCTGGTCTTCGCGCCCTCGTCGCTGGTGAGAAAAAAGAGCTTCATCGCCGAGGCGACCCAGCGGAAACGATCGTTTGCGCGGTTGACGACGATATCCGTCGCTACGATGCCGGGATGAACTGCGTTGATCGTTACCCGGCTGCCGCGCGCGCGGAGTTTTTGCGCCAGCGCGCGGGTAAAGAGCAGGTTACAGAGCTTGCTGTGCCCGTAGGCGGCAAAACGATTGTAGCCGCGCGTATAGTTGAGGTCGTCAAAACGTACCGTTCCCCAGGCGTGCGCGACGCTGGTCATCATCATGATTCTGCCCTGCTCGCTTTTTTCCAGCAGCGGGAGCAGCAGCATGGTTAAGAGAAACGCGCCGAGGTAGTTGACGCCAAAGCTCATCTCAAATCCCTGCTTCGTTTCCGCGCGTCGACGGCCTAAAATGCCCGCGTTGTTGATCAGGGCGTCGAGGTGGTCGTATTTCGCGGCAAACGCCTCGGCGAACGCGCGGACGCTCTCGAGATCGGCAAGATCGAGCGGTAGCAGGTCAAAGCAGCGCCCTTCTACGCAATTTAGTTCGCAAAGCGCCGCCTCCGCGCGCTCCTTGCAGCGGCAGGCGAGCACAACGGTTGCGCCGAGGTCGGCAAGCTGCCGCGCGGTTGCCTTGCCGATGCCGGAATTCGCACCCGTGACGATGACGATCTTTCCCGTCATGTTTTCCTTTTTCATCCCATCCATGGCAAAAAGTATATCGAAAATACGTGCAGATCGCAACGGAAGCGATGTGATCTGTCGCGCGCAGAAATCCGTCCTTTTCGAATACGTGAAAAGTCGGTATACTGATAGATGAAAAATTGGTTTAATGTTGCGGCAGATCGAGCCGCGCGGGAGAGAAATATATGTTTATCGCAGACGGTTGGAACGATTTTCGCGTGCTGGACGCGGGCAACGGCATGAAGCTCGAACGCTGGAAGGGGATTACCCTCCTGCGGCCCGATCCGCAGGCCGTTTGGCCGATGGACGAGCACAAGGCGGACGCGGTCTACATCCGCTCCGAAACCGGTGGCGGACACTGGGAAGAGCAGCGCCAGCTGCCCGAATCCTGGCAGGTGACCTATCGCGATCTAACGTTTGTCGTGCGCCCGACGGGCTTTAAACACACGGGATTGTTCCCCGAACAGGCGGTCAACTGGGACTGGATGCGCGGCGAACTCAACGTCTGGAAGAAAACACACGATCGCGCGCCGAAGGTGCTCAACCTCTTTGCCTACACTGGCGGCGCGACGGTTGCCTGCGCGGCCTCCGGCGCGGAGGTGGTGCATGTGGACGCGGCGAAGGGCATGGTCGCCTGGGCAAAGGACAACGCGAGCGCAAGCGGACTTTCGGAAGCCCCGATTCGCTATATCGTGGACGACTGCGTGAAGTTCGTGAAGCGTGAACTGCGCCGCGGCAAC
>CAYVAO010000440.1:0-2228 GCA_964448895.1 uncultured Christensenella sp. | reverse complement strand
CGCCGACTGTTACTTTAAGCAGAAACCTATTGAATCATCTCGACTGATTCAAAGAAAACTATTGGAGCGAAACCAAATGGAAGACTTTTCGGTGTTTGATATCATCGGCCCGCGCATGACGGGGCCGAGCAGTTCGCATACGGCGGGCGCGGTGCGTCTTGCGCATATTGCGCGAAAGATCGCGGGGGAAGATGTTGCGGAGGCAGCTTTCACACTCTATGGCTCGTTTGCCGAGACGGGCCGTGGCCACGGCACCGATAAAGCGCTTGTCGCAGGGGTGCTCGGTATGGAGCCCGATGATCCGCGCATCAAGGAAGCGTTTACGGTCGCGCGTGAGATGGGGGTTATGGTCTCGGTCGAGTTTTCGGACGAGCCGCCGAAACATCCGAACACTGCGCGCATCGTCATCACCGGTTCTGATGGACAGATGACCGACGTCGTCGGGCAATCCGTCGGCGGCGGCAACATTCGCATATCCGAAATCAACGGCCTTGCGGTCGAGTTCTCCGGCGAGTATCCGACGCTGATCATTCAGCATAACGATCAGCCGGGCGTGATTGCGGAGGTTTCGCATGTGCTGGCGCAGCTCGACGTCAACATCGCGTTCATGCGCGTGTTCCGCCACGGAAAAGGCGAGGATGCGTATATGACCATTGAGACGGATCAACCTGTGACGCCGGATATGCAAAACATGATTTTGCGCCTGTGCGACGGAATCAACAAACTTTTCGCGGTGTAAGGGAGGCAATACTATGCTGTTAACGGATGCGTTTGAAAACGGTGAATCCCTGCGCCGCTATTGTCAGGAAAACGATATACCGATCTATGAGGCGATGATTCGCAGAGAGGTCAAACTCAGCGAAAAACCGCGCGAAGAGATCGTAGCCGAGATGCAAAAAAATCTCGACGTGATGCGCGCTTCGGTTGACCGCGGGTTAAACGAAAAAGTGGAATCCGTCAGCGGACTTTCCGGCGGCGAGGCGATGAAACTCTTTAAATACGGCAAGCATAACCCGTTTTCGGGTTACACCGCGTGTCGCGCCGCCGCGTCTTCCATGGCGGTGGTCGAGGTAAACGCTTCTATGGGCCGCATCGTCGCGGCACCGACAGCGGGGGCTTCCGGCATTCTCGCCGGTGCGCTCATCGAAGCGGGACGCCAACGCGGTTGGTCGGACGAAACGCTGATTGAGGGGCTCTTTACCGCGGGCGCGGTCGGCTTCATCTTCGCAAAAAACGCGACGATCTCCGGCGCGGGCGGCGGTTGCCAGGCGGAAACAGGCGTTGCCGCGTCCATGACGGCGGCGGCGCTCGTTGAAATCAGCGGCGGTGCTCCGGTGCAGGCGCTGGACGCAGCCGCAATGGCGATGAAAAACGTGATGGGTCTCATCTGCGATCCGGTTGCGGGCTTGGTCGAGTGCCCTTGCATCAAGCGAAACGCGCTGGGCGCAGTGAACGCGATGCTTTGCGCGGATATGGCGTTGGCGGGCATCACAAGCCTGATTCCGTTTGATGAAGTCGTCTCCGCGATGTATGCGGTCGGCAAGGATATCCGCGTGGAATATCGCGAGACCGCGCGCGGTGGGTTAGCCACCACGCCGACGGGCAAAGCGGTTGCGCAGCGGGTGAAGCGACTGCAAGGCAATTAAGATCGTAACACTTCGAGGTAGAGCATGGCGCAAGGTATGGGTATGGGCGGCAGAGGGCTTGGCGGCCCGCGCGGGTATCTGACCGAGGAAGAGAAGAAAAACCGGCCGAAACTGACGAAACAGTTGTTGATTCGCATTTTGTCGTATCTCAAACCGTATCGCGTCCAGTTTGTGTTTGTGTTTCTCGCAATCTTGATCAGCGCGGTGATCGGACTATTTCCCTCAATCATCACGGGACGCATTGTAGACCAGGCGCTTGTCGGCAAAAACATGCAACTGCTGATTCAACTGCTTTTACTGGCGCTGGTCACGCTTACGGCTTCGCAGGCGATCGGCGTGCTGCAAAGCTACATCAACTCATGGATTTCGCAAAAGATCATTTTCGACATGCAAAACCAGATGTACGCGCACCTGCAGCAGATGCCGCATTCGTTTTACACAAACGAAAAGCAGGGCGACATACTAACACGCATGGAGAGCGACATCAGCGGCGTCGGCACCGTGATCACCAACACGCTCACAACGTCTGTTGCAAATGTCGCGACCATGATCGCGACGCTGATCGCGCTGTTTTCGATGAAC
>CAYVAO010000439.1:0-2238 GCA_964448895.1 uncultured Christensenella sp. | reverse complement strand
TGACACTCCGGGTATGAACCGAATGCTCTAGCCAGCTGAGCTACGCCGCCATATATGGTTTTCGTGTGCCGATTTTCAGCGGCACATGGTGTATTATAACCGTCCGCAACAGGGCTGTCAAGAGTAAGATATTCTTTCTCTTTTCAGAGTTTTTGACACGGTTTTTCACACGGAAAGAATAATATAACCACGGTTTCGGCTTTTCTTGCGCGGTGCGGCATGGTACAATTTTATACGTGGAGATTTCCACTCCCACATAGCCTCGTCTTGAGAAAGATCACCACGGTTCATCCGTCTAGGAGGATATCAATGATTCGCTATCACGAACAACCTGTCACGCTGCAAAGCGGCAAGCCGCATCCCGCGGACAAGTCCCAAATCGCAGCAAGAGAAAAGACCATCGCGTATTCCATTCTCCGCGCGCACAACGTCTCCGGCGATATGGAGAAACTGCGCCTCCGGTTTGACGCGCTGATTTCGCACGACATCACCTATGTCGGCATCGTGCAGACCGCGCGCGCGAGCGGCTTAACCGAGTTCCCCGTACCGTATGCGATGACCAATTGCCACAACAGCCTCTGCGCCGTCGGCGGCACGATCAATGAGGACGATCACGTCTTTGGCCTCTCCGCCGCGAAAAATACGGCGGTATCTATGTGCCGGCAAACCTCAGCGTCATCCATAGCTACGCGCGCGAAGAGCTCGCGGGTTGCGGACGCATGATCCTCGGTTCGGACAGCCACACGCGCTACGGCGCGCTGGGCACGCTCGCGGTTGGCGAAGGCGGGCCGGAGCTGGTCAAGCAGCTACTCAAGAATACCTACGATATCGCCGCGCCTGAAGTCGTGCTCTGCTACGTCACCGGCAAACCCCGCCGCGGCGTCGGCCCGCACGACGTGGCTCTGGCGCTCGTGAAAGAAGCGTTTGCCGAAGGCCGCGCGAAGAATAAGATACTGGAATTTGTCGGTCCGGGGATTAAACACCTCTCCGCCGACTATCGAAACGGCGTGGACGTCATGACCACGGAGACCACGTGCTTAAGCTCCATCTGGGAGACGGACGGCGAAACCGCGGAGTTTTTCCGCGCGCATGGCAGGCCGGAAGCTTACGCAAAGCTCGCATCGGAAGAGGGCGCGTACTATGACAGCATGATCACCATCGAGCTGGATAAGGTTGAGTGCATGATCGCGCTGCCGTTCCATCCCAGCAACGCGTATCCCATTCGCGAGTTCATCGAGCGTGCGGACGAGCTATTGGGCAAGGTGGAGGCGGAAGCAAAGGCGACCTTCCCGAAAGCCAAGCTCGACCTCAAGAGCAAGATTAGACCAGACGGCGTGTACGCCGATCAGGGCATTATCGCGGGCTGCGCGGGCGGCTTGTTTGATAATATCATCGAAGCCAGCGAGATTCTTTCCGGAGGTTCGACGGGCAACGGCGAGTTTTCGCTCTCCGTCTATCCCACCAGCGTGCCGGTGAGCCTCGCGCTCACGAGAGCGGAAGCGACCGAGACGCTGATTCGCGCGGGCGCGGTCATGAAGCCCAGCTTCTGCGGCCCGTGCTTCGGCGCGGGGGATGTGCCCGCCAACAACGGGTTCTCGATTCGCCACACCACACGCAATTTCCCCAACCGCGAAGGCGCCAAGCCCGGCGAAGGCCAGCTTGCGTATGTCGCGCTGATGGATGCGCGGAGCATCGCCGCAACCGCGGCAAACGGCGGCAAACTCACGCCCGCTACGGACGTGGTGTATCGTAAGCGCCGCATTCGCTATCGCTACGACCGCTCGCCATACGAAAAGCGCTGCTACAACGGTTTTGGCAAAGCCGATCCTTCCGTAGAGCTCGTGTTCGGGCCGAACATTGCCGACTGGCCGAAGATCTATCCTCTTATGGACAACATGGTGGTCGAGCTGAGTGCTGTGATTCGCGATCCCGTGACTACCACGGACGAACTCATCCCCTCCGGCGAAACCAGCTCCTACCGCAGCAACCCGCTCCGTCTTGCGGAGTTTGCGCTCTCGCGCCGTGCTCCCGACTATGTTGGCCGCAGCAAGGCGGTTGCCAAAGTGGAGGCCGCGCGCAGAGAAGGCGCAGCGCCCGACGCGCTCAAAGCGATCCTGAGCAAGGTTGGCGACGCGGAGAAGCTCCTCAAAAATACCGCCTACGGTTCCTGCGTGTTCGCCAACAAACCCGGCGACGGCAGCGCGCGCGAGCAGGCTGCCTCCAGCCAGCGCGTGCTCG
>CAYVAO010000438.1:0-2249 GCA_964448895.1 uncultured Christensenella sp. | reverse complement strand
CCCGCAAGCAGGTTGATCACCAGCGGCACAGCGGCGATTCCGAGCAGGATCAAGCCCAATACGCGGCAGCGCTTAAGTTGCTTGCTCACAAGACCGAAGATACCGGCAACAATGCCAAGTGCGCCGCCAATGATGAGAAACACAGCATCGGTCACCGCCGCAAAGGTCAGCTTCGCGTCCGCATTCGTGAGGTTATAAAGCGCATATCCGATCATCCCCAATGCGAGGATCAGATAAATCCAGCTCATGACGAGCAGGAACGATGCCGCGCGCGTTTTTTGCTGTTGCATATCCATTCTCCTTACTTTGCTAGTCTGCTTGTTTCAGCCGACGTTGTGGATATCGACTACCGTGTGGTTGATGCGCGATTCTTCCGCTGCAATACAGATCAGGTGGCTTTGAATCGCGTCCCGAATCGAGCTCTTCACCGCGCCCTCTTCCCCGCGCTCCATGCGAACAAAGGACGCAATCAGACCCATATCCCCGCCGCCGTGTCCGTCTCCCATTCCGCCGGGCAGCGGGTTCTCCGTGGTGCGAACCGAGCCGTCGCGGAAGTTTGTGACCTCAATCGTTTCGTCGGACATCTTTGCGCGGATTTCACCATGCGAACCCATGATGTGAATCGTGCGCCCGTGGCGATAGTCCGTAAACGCGGAGACCGTCATCGTCGCGGTAACGCCGTCTTCAAACTCCAGCACGGTCGATTGGTGATCCACCACGTCGTTGTCGCAATGATAAACGCATCTGCCGTAGGGCCCTTCGCGGAGGGCTTTCATCCGGCCCGCGGGACTCAGATCGTCCGTGATGACCGAAACCGGCCAACCTGTGAGAAATGGAATCAGGTAGAGCCGCGCCGCGTTATAGGGGCATGTTGCGGCAACCTTGCAATCGAGGCAACGTTCCGCGCTGCCCTCCGGCGCGTTTTCTGCGGTGAAGTGCTTCAGACTTCCGAAAGAGGCGACGCGCTTGCAATCCTTTCCGATCAGATAAAGCAAAATATCCGTGTCGTGACAGCTCTTGGCGAGGATCATCGGGCTCGTCTCGTCCTCTCTGCGCCAGTTGCCGCGCACGAAACTGTGCGCCATGTGCCAGTAGCCGATGTGTTCGCTATGGGAAATGATGACTACATCCCCGATTTCGCCGCTGTCGATGATCGCCTTGAGCGTGTTGAAAAAGCGCGTATAGCGCAGCACATGGCAGACCGCGGCGCGCTTTCCCGTCCGCACGCTGGTTTCGTAAATTCGCTTGAGTTCCGCTTCGCTCTTTGCAATCGGTTTTTCAAGCAGCACGTCATAGCCACGCTCCATGGCGAAGCAGGCAGGCTCCACATGCTCGTTGTCCTGGGTAGCCACCAGCACTGCGTCAGCATCGATGCCAGCGTTCAGCGCGTCCCGCCAGTCGGAAAATATCGCGTTTTCGGGCAAGCCGTAGCGCGCGGCAAACGCATTTCTGCGCGTCTCGCGCGGCTCCGCAACGCCAACGATTTGAAGCTGATCCGGCGCGATCAACGCATAGGGCGCATAGGCGTCCATGCCGCGCGCGCCCGCGCCAAGAACGATCATACGAACGGGATTCATCGTGTAGAATTTCCTTTCCAGAAAATAAGAACTGAACGTAACAGAACTTGTCTCTACAAATCCATTACGTTCAGTTTAGCACGATGCGGGGGAATTGCAAGGAGCGAGGTGTATTTTACGGTTGGGTTGCGGGTTCGTCGGAAGGAAGCGCGAAGTTGAACATTTCGAGCTGACTATATATATATTCTGACATAGTCATTTCTTTGATTTTTTCCCAATTGACTAAATCTTCGTAGAAAAGCACTTGTCCAAAGTTAAAATCATGGCATTCGTTTGATAATATCTGATTTGTTGCTTTCCCTGGTTCAAAATAAAATTGAATAATGATAATTCCAGAATTACTGTATCCACTCGTGTTAACATCAGTAATCTTTGCATTAAATTCTTTCTTCGTCCCTTCACGATATGTTAACTTGAAAAACGCATTTCGAAGAATAGCATCGTTATTAAGCGACGTGAGAATTGCTGCGTAGTCAGCATACTTTTCGAGTACGTATTTATCTGAAATTGTCGATTCTACTCGAGGTAATATTGGTACTATTCTAAACACTTTATTAAATGCATCAATGTCTTTATACTTTAACGATAAAAGAAAAAGATAAACTTGGTGTTTGGTAAAATCATCATAATTTTCTAAAAAGCACTTACACATAGCGGAATACGATTTGATTA
>CAYVAO010000437.1:0-2249 GCA_964448895.1 uncultured Christensenella sp. | reverse complement strand
TATGAGATAGGAGTTGTAGGAAACGCCGTCCGGAATGGAATAGACGCCCTCAAACATCGCGAGTCTGCGGTCGTTGCCGCCTACCCAGGTGATGTCTTCGTTTACTTTTCGTGTGCAATACATGCTCTCTTGCCCCCTTCGTGTGCCTGTCTATCGTTATATCTATTTATTCTTTTGCCAGGTATGCGGAAAACCCGCTGCTCATCTGCTGCGATCCGTCCGAAAGCACCCAGAGCGCTTCGGTATCCGGCAGACGCTCAACCAGCGCCATGCCTTCGTCGATCGTCATGCAGAACAGCCCCGTGGTCAATGCGTCCGCCAGCGCGGAATCGCTCGAAATCACCGTAACCGAATCGTACAGTGTGGACGGCATCAGCGTGGCGGGATCGATGATGTGATGATAGCGCTTGCCGTCGACGGTATAATACCGCTCGTAGGTACCGCTCGTCACCACGTTTTGTCCCGCAACCTGCACGATCGCGATGGTGCCGTCACCATACGGATTCTGAATTCCGACCTTCCAGCCGGATCCGTCCGCGCGCGTACCGATGGAGCAAACGTTTCCGCCAATGCTGAGGAGCATGCTGGTCACGCCCGCAGATTTCATCGCGTCAACCGCCTGTTGCGCGGCGTATCCTTTCGCGATTGCGCCAACGTCCAGCCGGGTGTTTGCGTCGCTCACATACAGCGTGCCCGCGAGCCGGTCGGCGACGACATTACCGATGTTCGCACTCTGGTTGGCCGCAAGCAATTCTTCCATCGGTGGCAAAGCGGCGTTGTCCGGATCATCGAGTCCCGCGTCGCGATAGGTTTGCCAAAGCTGTAATACGCTACCCATCGCGATATTCATTCTTCCATCGGTCAACGTGTCCATTCCGATCGCGTACTCGATGAGATCGAGAACCGTTTCGTCCACCTTGACGGGCGCAATCCCAGCATTTTGATTCACCGTGCAGAGGTTGTTCATGCCGTCGTAGGTGTGATAGATATCGTAGAGCTTGTGGTAGGTCAGCAGGATATCGTGCAGTTCGTCAAACCTCGCATTCGCGCTCTGCTCGCTTGAGTCATACAAGACTACCGTGGTAACGGTGTCAAATACATCCAAATAGACCTTCTCATAGCGCTGCGGCGCGGCTGTTGAAGCGCAGCCGCCAAACAGCAGGCTGAGAATCAGCGCGGCGCATAGCGCAAATCGTTTTATATCGAGCAAGTGTTTCTCCGTTTATCTCTCCTGTAAAGTTGCGCACGTTTACCGCGCGCAAGATCGGTTGTGCCTGTCAGCATTATTCCATGTTTTGCGGGTTTAATCAATACTTGAGCACTGTTTACCCGCTGATTTTCTCGTCCTTTTTCGCTTCCGCGCGGTTCGGTCGAAGACCTTTGAAGGTATACCGCGCGATCAGCCCTGTAAGAGTACCCGTTACGGCGGCGGCAAGCAGAAGAATCGGCAGATACGCCAGAATCGCGCGCGTCTCCACCACGAAACAGGCGACGGCCATCTGCGCTATGTTATGGCTCACCGCGCCGAGCACGCTGACCCCGACGACGCTGAGTCCCTTGCTCTTTCGCACAAGGATCATGATAAAAAGGCTCAGCGCGCCGCCTGCAAAGCTATACAGCATCGCGGCAGGGCCGCCGAAGAGCAAGCCGCTTAAGCCCACCTTGAGAAACATCAAAAGAATCGCGCTTGGTACATCGATGAGATACAGCGCGTAGAGCAAAACCGTGTTGGCGAGGCCGAGCTTCACACCCGGAATGCCCGTCACCGGCAAAAGATATTCAAAATACCCCAGCACGATCGCTACCGCGGTCAATAGCCCCAGTTTTGCGACGGCGGACGCGTCCCAGCGGCGGTTCATCCTTCGTCCTCCGCGCCCGTGACCTCGACGGAGACGCCGTTTGGCAGGCAGACGATCCAGTGATCGAGCAGAAGCTCATCCGCTTGTGCGGGATCGATTGTACCATGCCGTACACAGATTTGGTTCTTGCAGGTGGAGGCGTCCCTCCGCACGCCGCTGGCATCAATCACGCTCGCGTTGACCTTACCGTCTCCCTGAGGCCCCGTGCTGGTTTGATAGTCACTTGCGGACACCTTGGCGTAGACTTCGCCGCCGACATAAACAGTTACCTCCGCGCCGGAGGAATTTGGCAGCAATAATCGCGAGGCGAAAAAAGCCACCAGCGCCAGCAGCAGCACACCGCAGATGAGCAAAATGTCTTTCTTCTTCACGCCGCGCCGCCTCGCTTTC
>CAYVAO010000436.1:0-2250 GCA_964448895.1 uncultured Christensenella sp. | reverse complement strand
TCGCACTCCGAACATGCGGAACACCAAAGAATGCTACAGAACACGAGGAATGCGAAAATGCTGTTGCGCTTACAAAAGTATTTGGCAGAGGCCGGAATCGCCTCCCGCCGCGCAAGCGAAGAGCTAATCACTGCGGGCCGCGTAACGGTAAACGGCGAAACGGCTACGCTCGGCATGAGCGTCGATCCGGATTCGGACACCGTTTTATTCGACGGGAAACCGGTCAAGCAGGAAGAAGAACTCATTACGCTGATGCTCTATAAACCCAAAGGGGTTGTGAGCACAAGCGACGATCCGCAAGGCAGAAAGACGGTGCAGGAATTCGTAAAAGACATTCCCGCGCGCTTATATAATGTAGGTCGGTTGGACATCAACTCCGAAGGATTGCTATTGATGACCAACGACGGGGAACTTGCCCATCGCATGACGCACCCGAAGTTTTCGGTGGAAAAGACGTATTATGCGATCTGCGACGGAAAGCTGCAACCTTCTGAAATCGCCTCGCTCGTCAACGGCGTCACGCTGGAAGACGGCATGACGGCGCCCGCGCGGGTTGCACATGTTCGCCCGACGAAGACGGGGGACACCTCGTTTCTCATCACGATCCACGAAGGCAAGAACCGCCAGATCCGGCGCATGTTGGAGGCGATTGGGCATAGAACCCTGCGCTTGAAGCGGGAGCGCTTCGGGCCGCTGAGCCTCGGCGAACTCAAGCCGGGCGAGACACGGCGCTTAACGCCGGACGAGATGCGATCGCTTCGCCACGCACTCGGACTTTGATCGCAGCAAAAGGATTACACCAGGCCGATACAGATTGATTGATGAATCGGCGTTTTCGACAGGATTGCAAGATGTTTTGTCGAATGAATCTCACAAGGGACAGGATGAGGCTTACGCCTCCCTTGATAATAGCAATACAGCGGAGGTACTAAGAATGGGCAACACGTTATGGATCGTCCTCGGTGTGTTCGCAGGACTGATCGCACTCATTATGATTCTCAAAGCAGTGCGCGCGCGGCAGGATCGCCTTTATGGCGAAGAGACGGCGTCGGTTGAAGCCGCAGCACCCGCAAGCGCAATCGCAAACCGCGCGGAACTTGCCGCGGTGGTCGCCAGCTGCATCGCCGAAGTGATGGGCAAGGAAGTTTCCGGCCTTCGCATCGTCTCGATCAAGCAGGTCGGCTAAGGCAACCCCAAATTTTTGTCGGAACAATACATTTCACATATAGTAAATAATCGGAGGTAATTATGCGTAATTTTCTTGTTAATGTGAACGGAACGCAGTACGAAGTAGCCGTTGAAGAGATCGACGGAAAAGCAGCACCGGCAGCAAAGCCCGTACAGGCAGCAGCACCCGTAGCAGCTCCCGTTGCAGCACCCGTTGCAGCCGTAGCAGGCGCCGCCAAAGTCACCGCGCCGATGCCCGGAACCATTCTTGGCGTCAACGTGAAGGAAGGCGATGCGGTCAAGGCCGGCCAGACGATCTTTGTGCTGGAAGCCATGAAGATGGAGAGCGATATCGTTGCTCCCGCTGCCGGAACCGTTCGCGGCATCGCCGTGGCGAAGGGCGCATCTGTTTCCGCAGGCGATCTGCTCTGCTCGATCCAGTAAGCGAATTCTCCTGCACCGAACCGCTGGCGAAAACCGGCGTTTCGTGCGCTTCCCTTTTATGACACTGCGGTGAAGCGCGGGTATGAATAACACGCCCTGCGCCGCGTAAAGGAGAAAACCAAATGAGCAAATTATTGATTACCGATACGATCTTCCGCGATGCGCACCAGTCTCTGGCTGCGACGCGCATGCGCACCGAAGATATGCTTCCCGCTTGCGAAGTGCTCGATTCCATCGGCTACTGGTCGCTGGAAGTCTGGGGCGGCGCTACGTTTGACGCCTGCCTTCGCTTCCTCAACGAAGACCCGTGGCAGCGCTTGAGAACGCTGCGCAAAGCGCTTCCCAACACCAAACTGCAAATGCTGTTCCGCGGACAGAACATCCTTGGTTACAAGCATTATGCGGACGACGTGGTGGAGCAGTTCTGCAAAAAAGCGATTGAAAACGGCATTGACGTCATCCGTATCTTCGATGCGTTGAACGACCCACGCAACCTCGAGAGCGCGATTCGCTACACCAAGAAGTACGGCGGCATCTGCGAGCCCGCGATCAGCTACACGGTGTCCCCGGTTCATAACGAGGATTATTTTGTCAAGCTCGCCAAAGAGCTTGTTCAGATGGGTGCGGACACGATCTGCA
>CAYVAO010000435.1:0-2266 GCA_964448895.1 uncultured Christensenella sp. | reverse complement strand
GATGCCGCGCTGGGCGTGAAAGCAGCCAAGCCCTACCGCTTTATGGTCATTCTCTGCCCGTCCGGCCCGTATTATGCGGCTAACCGCGGCAAGCTCTCCACCACGCGCATCTTCGTGGAGGACGAATACATCCGCGCGGCGCACGGCGGAACGGGTTACGCCAAGGTCGGCGGCAACTACGCCGGCAGCCTCCGCGCCTCGCAAAAGGCGTATGAGTGCGATTGTAACGACGTGCTCTGGCTCGACGCGCACGAGCACAAGTATATCGAGGAAGTCGGCTCCTCCAATGCGTTCTTCGTCATCGGCGACGAGGTAGTGACCGCTCCGCTCGCGGGGACGATCCTGCCCGGCATCACGCGCGACAGCGTGCTGACGCTTCTGCGCGAATGGGGCGTTACCGCAAACGAGCGCAAGGTCAGCATCGACGAAGTGGTCGCCGCCGCGAAAGAGGGCGCGCTGAAAGAAGCCTTTGCCAGCGGTACGGCAGCCGTCATCTCGCCGATGGGCACGCTACGGTATCTCGGCGAAGAGTACGTGATCAACAACCGCGAAGTCGGGGCGCTTTCGCAGAAGATCTACGACACGATCACCGGAATTCAGACCGGCAAGCTGCCCGATACGCGCGGCTGGACACAAGAGGTTGAGTAAAAAGTCACAGGATGTTCAAATTCATATACCCGCTATAACAAAACACATCTTGTGTTTTTGTACGGCGAGGATATAATACAGTCTTGTTCCGGCACGTTGCCACGTAGTTTGGTGTGAAGTAACACGAACGCGCGGTGGGCGTGCCGGATCCTTTTTTGGCGCTTCACTCGCTCCCCAATGTGCCGATTACGCTGTGGTTGTTCCACGCAGATCCGAGCACACCAGATATACCGAATCATGCGGTAATTGCGCACAAAAGTGGTTGTACAAATGGACGAACCACGTTTTAGAATCGTTGAATAAACAACATATCAAGCAAACAATGTTTTACTACAATCGAACAATCGAAACGCCAGTATCGATTTATTGTCCATCCTCTTGACAGGGCGAAATTCCGGCGCGATACTAGCGATATCAGGCGGAATTTGTGGGGAAACAAGCCGCCAAAGCCGCCGCGCAGGAGCGAAAAGCGCGACGGGTTGCTTGAGTTCGGTTTCGCCGCACCGGAAAGCGGCGCAATGGGAAAGGGAGATATGTTTACATTTGCTCAGGGCGTGCCCGCGCTGACCGTTTGGGCAATCTGGCTCGCGGTTTTTGCGGGATTGTTTGTCTTTAACGAGATCGCGCGTCGCTGGAAATGGGCCGGGTTCGTCAGCTTTATCGTGCTGCCGATCGTGCTCTCCGTCATCTGGTTCACCGTGATGAAGGACAAGACCTATACCGACTGGTTCCACCTCATGAAGGTGTACTCTTCGACCATCGGCTGCGTCGGCTTCTGGCTCATTCGCCATCTGCAAAAGCGGGACAAGCTCACGGGCGAGGTCAAGTGGCGTCTTGCCGACGTGAAGTGGGCGCTTCTCTTCCCGCCGCTGATCCTCGCGATCAATATCCTCGAGGCTTGCGTGCGTGATTTTCAGGTGGGAGCGATGTACTGGCTCGCCAACTCCGGCCCGATCGAGGGCGAAGTCACCGGCGTGCTGGGAGGGCCCTGGAACTTCATGAACGGCATCGCGGGACTGCTCAATATCATCACCATCACGGGCTGGTTCGGCATCGTGATTCGCAAAAAGACGAAGCTCGACGGCAGCCGCGATATGCTCTGGCCGGATATGCTCTGGTTCTGGATCATCGCGTATGACCTCTGGAACTTCACCTATACCTATAACTGCATCCCGACGCATGCGTTTTATGCGGGTCTTGCGCTGCTGTTTGCGCCGACGCTTTGCGCGTTCACCGTTGGCAAGGGCGCTTGGTTGCAACACCGCGCGCAGACGCTCGCGATCTGGTGCATGTTCGCGCAGACGTTCCCGCTGTTTCAGGATAGCGGAATCCAGATGGTGCAGAGCACGTATAACCCCGTGATCTATACCGTGATGGGTGCTATCGCGCTGGCTGCCAACGTGGCGGTGCTCGTGTACATGATCTACAAGGTAGCAAAGACGAAGCGCAACCCGTACAAGGCAGAGCTTTATACCGACCTTGCGGAATACAAGCAGGTCAAGGCGCTGGCGGAATAAGTAAATAGCGAAATTTAGCAGAAAAACAGCCTCTTCCGAGTGATCGGGAGGGGCTGTTGTGGTAATCTATTTTTTTATTTTGAGGATACAAGTTCTAGAAT
>CAYVAO010000434.1:0-2294 GCA_964448895.1 uncultured Christensenella sp. | reverse complement strand
GGTGGATCCCACGACGTATTCTGCGCCGCAATCTTTCCACGGGATCTCGCTCGCGTTCATGTACGCATAAACCGCGGTCTCTTCGCCGTTGACGACCAGTTTGCCGTCTTTGATGGAGATGTCTCCCTTGAACTGACCGTGAACGGTGTCGTAACGGAGCATGTAAACCATGTACTCCAGGTCGATGAACGGATCGTTCACGCCGACGACTTCGATTTCGGGGTTGGCTGCGGCTGCGCGGAATACCAGGCGGCCAATACGGCCAAAGCCATTGATGCCTACTTTGATTGCCATATCTATGTTCTCCTTTTTATGATATACGATGTCATGTGCGGGCAAAAACGCAGTTTCTCTCGCGATATCAGTCATAATAGGCGGGAATCCATCAATGATATCGAAGAAAATTTACTCTTAAAGCCCAAAGTATTGTACAATATCCAGACGATATCCGCAAGAAAAAACTTTCTCAGTCGGCCTAACAAATCAAGAGATTTCGCTCGCGCCGTATCGATTTGGAAGAGGCAAAGCAGTTAATCTAAATTGTGCTTCTCGGAGACGATATAGAGCGGGCGGCCCTTGACCTCGTCATACATTCTGCCGAGATACATGCCCTGCAGTCCCATAAAGAACAGCGTCAGCCCCTGCACGAATAAAATTCCGCAAGCGGCCCAGAGCCAGGGAGCGACGCCGGAGACGATGGCGAGCACGATGAGCGCCACAAGTCCCAGGCCGGAGATCGCCATCAGAGCGATGCCAAACGTCATCGGCAGCGTAAGCGGTTTATCGGAGAAGCCCGTGATGCCGTCGCTGGCGAGGCGGAGCATCTTCTTGAGCGTATACTTCGTTTTGCCCGCGAAGCGCTCCTGACGCTCGTATTCGATCGGAACGGCGTTGTAGCCCATCCAGGCGGACATGCCGCGCAGGAAACGGTTGTGCTCGCGCATCTGGAGAAACACATCCGCAACATTGCGCCCAATCAGGCGAAAATCGCCCGTGTCGAGGGGGATAGGATAGGCGCTCATCCAGGCCAGCAGACGGTAATACATGCTGGCTGTCAGTTTCTTCAGGAATGTTTCTCCTTTACGCTTGAGGCGTTTGCCGTAGACGATATCCGCGCCTTTTTCCCACATGCGTACCATGTCGGGGATCAATTCCGGCGGGTCCTGCAAATCGACGTCGATGATGATCAAGGCATCGCCTTTTGCCGCGTCCATGCCGCAAGTAACGGCAAGCTGGTGCCCAAAATTGCGGGAAAACGAGAGAACCTTAACCTGCGGGTGCGCGCTTGCCAGCTCGCGAAGCTGATCGAGCGTGTGATCCCGGCTGCCGTCGTTAACGTAAATGATCTCATAATCATAGCCGGTTTTCTGCATCGCTGCGTCCATACGGACAAAGGAATCCTTGAGAACTTCTTGCTCATTGAATACGGGAATGACGAGGGATAACAAGCGCTGCTTGGTTGAATCCATGGGATACTTCCTCCAAATTGAACCCGCGAGATTTTCGCGGGCATCATTCGTTCCTACTCAATGCATAGTATAGCGCAAAGCAAACGGAAAGACAATTGAGCAGGTATGGTTCGATTTTATTTCGATCAAAGCGTATCGAGTCAAAAAAACTGCTTTTGTAGGAACTTACAGGCCAAATAGGGAATTTTTCGTTGCAATTTAAGCGTCATGTGATAGAATACGTATCGAAAGAACAAGACAATTGATCCAACCGATCAAGAAAAGGAGATAGTTCAAATGCCTATCGTAACCAGCAAAAAGATGTTTGCGGACGCATATGCCGGAGGTTATGCCATCGGCGCGTTCAACGTCAACAACATGGAGATCATTCAGGGCATCACCGAAGCCGCCAAGGGACTCAAAGCCCCGCTGATCCTGCAGGTCAGCTCCGGCGCGCGCAAATACGCCAACCACACCTATCTCATGAAACTCATCGAGGCAGCCTGCATTGAGACGGATCTGCCCATCTGCGTTCACCTTGACCACGGCGACACGTTTGAGCTCTGCAAGAGCTGCATCGACGGCGGATTCTCCTCGGTCATGATCGATGGATCGCATCACGGCTATGAAGAGAACGTCAAGCTCACCCGTCAGGTTGTTGAGTATGCGCATGACCACGGTGTTGTGGTCGAAGGCGAACTCGGCCGTCTCGAAGGCGTTGAGGACGATGTGAAGGTTGCGGCGGGCGAAGGCAGCTACACCGATCCCGACCAGGTGCAGGACTTTGTCAACCGCACCGGCGTGGACTCGCTGGCGATCGCCATCGGCACCAGCCACGGCGCCTAC
>CAYVAO010000433.1:448-2296 GCA_964448895.1 uncultured Christensenella sp. | reverse complement strand
CCATGCGGCAAACGCTCTTGCACGCGCCGCAGTGGATGCACTTCGTCTCGTCCAGCCGCAGACGGTAGAGCGACGCGCGATTGAAGAGCGCGTACGCCGCGCCGAGCGGGCAGAGGTATTTGCAGAACGGCCGGTAGAGAAACACGCTGAGCGCGAGAATAATTGCGAGCACGCCAACCTTCCAGCTGAACAAAAAGCCGATCAGCGGCCGCAAACTCTCGTTGAGCGCCACGAGCGGGATTCCCGCAAACAGCGTGCCGCTCGGGCACACGAGTTTGCAGAACCACGGCGGGCCATCGCCCGCCGCGTTGCCGATCAGCGCCGGCAGAAGGCGCACGAGCACCACGAGGCCGACATACTTGAGATAGCGCAGCGCGCGGTCGCCCCGGAACGCGCCGATCTTGGGCGTTTTGATCTTATAGAGCAGGTCCTGCACAAGCCCGAACGGGCAAAGAAACCCGCAGACGAAGCGTCCAAAGAGCGCGCCCGTCGCCAGTAGAAAGCCCGTTACATAAAACGGGAACTTTATGTTCCTTGCGGCAAGCTCCGCCTGCAGCGAGCCGATCGGACAAGCGCCAAACGCGCCCGGGCACGAATAGCAGTTCAGCCCCGGCACGCAGACGGATTTCAGGGCGCCCCGATAGATGCGCCCATTCACAAAGCCGAGCAGATAGCCGTTGCTCACGAGCGTCCAGGCGCCCTGCACGGCGTGGCGGATGCGGTTTCGCACAATTCGATTAGCCAATGCCGATACACTCCAGGCAAATATTCGCGGCGTGCGAAAATACGACCCGAACCTCGTTTCCCCACACGCCAAAGGCGATGAACAAAAGTCCCAGCCCCAGCAGGACGAACGGCAGCGCGCGCTTCATTTTTTTCATTCAGCCACCTGTTTTAAGAGCGAGTCGATCAGACCCGTCCAGTCTTCGTAGCTCATGGAGCCAACCTGCGTCTCGCCCACCTGATAACCGTCCGCGTCAAAAAACATCGTCGTCGGAATGGCGGAAATGCCGCTCGCCAAATCCAGGAACGCGCCTTCCGGCAGAACGACCGGATAGGTTATACCGTTGTCGGAGAGGAACTTGCGCGCGCCGTCGTAGTCCTCGTCGCCAAGCAGCACGCCGATGATCGAGAAGCCTTTATCCGCGTACTCTTCGCCAATCTTCTGCAGATCGGGAATTTCGCCCACGCACGGCCCGCACCAGGGCGCCCAATAGTTGACCATGGTCAGTTTATTATTGCTTACGATGGAGTCGTCGATCGTCTCCCCCGTCAGCGTCTTTAGCGAGAACGTCAGTTTAAACTTGGAATCGTTTGTGCCGGTTTCGTCCGCCGGAGCCTTGGATTGTGTGCAGGAAATCAGCAGAAAAACCGTTGTTAGCAGACTCAGCAGTATCAGCGCTAGGCGTTTGCCTGGGTTCGTTTTCATTCGTATCTGCGTCCTTTCGTTCGGATTGTCGTTTTGTTTTCGCGCGCCGGCAGTCCGGCTCGCGCAAATGAAATGCATCCTGTTGCGCTGATCATACGAAACGTTCCCTTTGCACACTGTGATTATATCACACTTTCCGTTTAGTCCGCGTCAATGAGTGCCGCAAAAATCCGCACGTTTGCGCGTTGCGTCCGCTCAATGTGAGCGGTATAATGGGATTCGAATCACAGCCTGCGCCCGTTTTCGTTTTTGATACAACAGACCCGGTTTCTCTTGATTCAGCAAAACAGCCAAACATTTTTAGTACAGATCATCCTTCTCAGAATTTACCAAGCAGCATAAACAATCGAAAGGACAAACGCATATGGAACAGATCGGCAGCGTCCCGCCGTCCGGGTGGTCGGCGTTATACGCGAGAG
>CAYVAO010000433.1:0-438 GCA_964448895.1 uncultured Christensenella sp. | reverse complement strand
TCGCTGACAGTCCTTCCGCTGCTCGTCGCCAACCGTCTGCATCAGGCGCGCGTCGCGGCAAACGCAATCGAACCGCTTGATTTGAAAGGATGAGTTTTATGGAAAATAAGTCTGCATCCGACCACCTCTTTGCTCCCGGCGAATACATGCTCACGAAGCGCGGACGCGCGCTGCCCGGAAACTGTCTGGACCGCGCGGCGGTCTACAGCCGCGCGCGCATCCATGCCGCTCCCTGGCGGCTCAAGGAATGGGATTTTTACCAGATAGCGGACGATCGCCTCTGCCTCCAGCTCGTCATCGGCCACGTCTCCTATGCGGGCAACTGCAACATCGCTCTCTTCGACCACCTCGAAGGCAAGCGTATCTTTGAGCGCGGCGTCGTCACCCCGCTGCCGCTTTGGAGCAGGCATATGCCGGAGCGGGCGCGTGGGGATTCGG
>CAYVAO010000432.1:938-2300 GCA_964448895.1 uncultured Christensenella sp. | reverse complement strand
GCCGCTCGTCCCAAATCCCGTTGGCGGGATACAGGCAGAGCGTTTTCGCCCCAAATACGCGCGCCGCCCGCAGGCAGTTGCGGTAGTAGAGAACCGACGCTTCGCCCAGGCTCGAATACGTTTCTAAAAACAGGCTGTAGCCATACGGTTTTACGGAGAATACGGGAACGCTTATACCCGCTTTTCGGAGCGCCTCCGCGCAGCCGGCGCATTCCGCGCAGCCATACCGGTCGATCAGCATGTGCGGGACCGCCGCGAAGATATCCGCCTGCCCGTTGCCCTGCGCGCGCTGTACGCCGATAAAATCGTCCAGCGGGACGCGGAGGTACTGCGCGCTGCAATTCAGGAGCCGTTCCGATAATGTATACATAATTGACCTTATTTATATCCGTCCACGCACAGTTCAAACCAAATGTAATCCATCTTGTCGTCCGGTTTTACATCGACCCGATGATGCGCCCCGACGGGGATAAACGTAAAGTCGCCGTCCGCAACTTCAATTTTCTCGTCTTCGGCCGTGTAGCTGTACTTTGCACCCGGCAGAGCGTAACACCACTGCAGAAGGTCCGGATGCATATGCTCTCCGACCGTGCAGGGGCCGTTTCCGATGACCGCGCCGAGGCTGTACCGGCCCAGGAACCGGTGCTCCACCACCATGTACGAGCGGATGCTCGGCGTTTTAAAATCCTCGTCGTACGTCCAGCACTCTTCCAGGCGCTTAAACCGCGGCAGCGTAATGCCGATTGCGCCAAAGCGCTTAAGGTCGTATTCGCGCATTTTGCCGATAAATTGGAGAAATACCAGATCGGTTCCGGCAAAGATCGTAAAGCGATACTGATCGAACTTTGGAATAAACACGGACATGCCGGTAATGTTGTCGGCATAGCCGTCCATGGCGATATAACCCGTCCCGGAAACGAAGTAAAATATCTGGAACCGGTCGCCATAAGCGTAAACCTCCGGCGACCATTGCTGGCCCGCCTTCAGCGTACAGCGGATCGTTTCCGCGTCGTCATACGCGCCGGGCAGCATGGGCACACGCGAAAGCCCGTTTTGAAAATCATCGTGCATATCCTGCTTTTTGCAGATTTGAATGGTTGCCATTTCCCGTCTCCTTGCGTTCTTCGCACCTTGTTATTTTGCACCGCCGATTGCGGTTTTGCTCGTTACAGCACTTTTGAAAGGAACTCCTGCGTGCGGCGGTGTTTCGGGTGCCCGAACAGTTCGTCGGGCGAATTCTCCTCAACGATCACGCCGCCGTCAAAGAACAGCACGCGGTCGGCAACCTCGCGCGCAAACCCCATTTCGTGGGATACGATCACCATCGTCATACCCTGCTTGGCCAGGTTCGTCATAACGTCC
>CAYVAO010000432.1:0-911 GCA_964448895.1 uncultured Christensenella sp. | reverse complement strand
ATTGCAATTCGCTGGCTCTGTCCGCCGGAAAGCTGGTTGGGATAACTGTCCCTTTTATCGGGAAGGCCGACGAGGTTCAGATAGCGAAGCGCAATCTCCGTGCTCTCCTGCTTTGTGATCTTTGCCACCTTCTGCAGCGCGAGCGTTATGTTGTCGATCACGGTGAAATTCAGAAACAGATTGAAATTCTGAAACACCATTCCAATCTTCTGCCGCATTTTGATCGCGGCGGCGCTCTTCTTGCACAGATTGATTCCCTCCATGCAGATATCGCCGCCGGAGGGTTCTTCCAGCCCGTTGAGGCAGCGCAAAAACGTGCTCTTGCCGGAACCGCTGGGTCCAATGATGACGACGACCTCTCCGCGGCGAATGTCCAGATCGACCCCCTTGATAACTTCAAGAGTGGCGAAGTTCTTTTTCAGCCCGCGAACCTTCATGATGATGTCTGATTGCGTTTCGCTCATCTGCTAGTTGCCTCCGAACAAAAATGCTGTGCGATATGATGTGCTTGTATTTGCCTTGATGACGCCTACTAATATATCAGTTGAATTGTCTTGACAGCACATTATTGACGATTGCGCAAACCGTTGTCAATACCTTCTTTTTGGACACAAATAAAAAGAGGCAATATTTTCTATAATATATTGCCTCATAAAATAATTCACATTTACGGTAAAATCGTCTAGTAATTTGTCAGGACAAATTGAGCGATCTCACGATGTTATTGATATATCAGCACCATTTTCGAAGTAGTGCGGATACACGTCCAGAAGGATCGGAAGAAGCCGACGGTAGCCGATATGCTTAAGCATGAACCCCTTTAAGTCCTGCGGCATGCTCTTTGTTATGATCATATCGTAGATATGGCGGTGCTCGTTATACGGCACGAGCATTTCGGCGTTGTCGTCGCC
>CAYVAO010000431.1:0-2300 GCA_964448895.1 uncultured Christensenella sp. | reverse complement strand
AGAAAACCGCGAGCGCCGCGGAGAGATTCAGAGAAACGAAAGGCGCATTTTTCAAAGAGAGGAGATTCTCGATAAAAAGACCGATTCGCTCGACAAGCGAGAGGCCGCAATCGCAACCCGTGAAGCGGAGATTGACGGCGTGGAAGCTTCCGTCAAGGCGCTACACGATCAGCAACTCCACGAGTTGGAAAAGATATCGAGTCTCTCCATGGAAGACGCCCGCAACATGCTGCTTGCCAACGTAGAGCGGGACACACGGCACGAAGCCGCGATTCTCATTCGCGACATCGAGTCCAAGACCAAGGAAGAAGCGGACAAGCGCGCGAGAAACATCATTACGCTCGCGATTCAGCGCTGCGCCGCAGACCATGTGGCGGAAGCGACGGTCTCCGTCGTGGCCCTGCCCAACGACGACATGAAGGGCCGCATCATCGGCCGCGAAGGACGCAACATCCGCGCGCTGGAGACGGCGACGGGCGTTGACCTCATCATCGACGACACACCGGAAGCAGTTATCCTCTCTGGATTCGATCCGGTCCGCCGCGAAGTGGCACGCATCGCGCTCGAGAAACTCATTCTCGACGGACGCATCCACCCTGCGCGCATCGAAGAAATGGTGGAAAAAGCGCGCAAAGAGGTCGACACGACCATTCGCGAAGCGGGCGAAGCCGCCGTACTCGAAGTCGGCGTCAACGGTCTCCATCACGAACTCGTGCGCTATCTCGGTCGCATGAAGTACCGCACCAGCTACGGACAGAACGTGCTCAAGCACTCCATCGAAGTGGCGCACCTTGCGGGTATCATGGCGGCGGAACTCGGCGCAAACGTTGCTCTTGCCAAACGCGCGGGACTTCTGCACGACATCGGCAAGTCCATCGACCACGAGGTTGAAGGATCGCATGCGACCATCGGCGCGGATCTCGCCAAAAAATTCCGCGAGAATAACGCCATCATCCACGCGATCATGGCGCACCACGGCGATGTGGAGCCGCAGACCGTCGAAGCCATTCTCGTACAGGCTGCCGACGCAATCTCCGCTGCACGCCCCGGCGCGCGGCGCGAGACGCTGGAAAGCTATATCAAGCGTCTGGAGAAGCTGGAAGAGATCGCGAACTCCTTTGACGGCGTGGACACGAGCTTTGCCATTCAGGCGGGACGCGAAATCCGCATCATCGTCAAACCCGATCGCGTCAGCGACAGCGACGCGGTTGTGCTCGCGAAGGATATCGCAAAGCGCATCGAAGCGGAGCTTGAGTATCCCGGACAGATCAAAGTCAGCGTCATTCGCGAAACACGCACAGTCGACTACGCAAAGTAAGACGAAACGAATACAAATCGGGGCATGGTTCGCCATGCCCCGTTTGTTGACGAAACACACATCGATCAACCAGTGAATCGGGTTGGCGAGTATGGAGGATTAACATGTTTCCTGTTGCAGACGGGCATTGTGATTATCTCTATGGAGCGGTTCAATCCGGCTATGATCTGAAAAAGCCGAAGCGGGATCAAGCGATTCGGTTGGACGATCTACTCGCGGGCGGCGTTGCAATGCAATTCTTTGCCTGTTGGATCGACACCGCGCTGTCTGCGCCCGCGCTGCACCAATGCCTCGCCATGATCGACGCATATGATCGTATGCTGGAAAGCCACAAGGAACTGGTTCCGCTAACGCGAGATTTTACGCCGGAGAGCGGAAAGATTGCAACCGTTCTCGCTGTAGAAGGCGGGGAAGCGGTAGACGGCAGTATGGCAATTCTGCGCGTGCTGTATCGCCTCGGTGTTCGCGCCATGACGCTGACTTGGAACGAGAACAACGAGCTGGCAGGCGCCGCGATGGGACGCGGGAACAAGGGCCTCAGCGCGATTGGACGCGATATCATCGACGAGATGTGCGCGCTTGGGATGGCGATTGACGTTTCTCACCTGAGCGACAAGGGAATTGAGCAGGTGTTGGCGCGCGCGACGCGGCCGGTCTTCGCCTCGCATTCCAACGCGAGAGATGTACTCAACCATCCGCGCTCACTCAGCGACGCGCTGATTCGAGAAATTGCGAATCAGGGCGGCACGATTGGGATCAACTTCTATTATCAGCAGTTGACGAAGAACAGCGAAGCATGCATCGACGATATCGTACGACACATTTGCCATGTGGTTGAGATCGGCGGCGTGTCTTGCTGCGCCATCGGTTCTGATCTGGACGGGATGCAGCAGTATCCGAAAGACTTGAAAACCAGTCGGGATTTTCCCGCGCTGTTTGAAGCGCTGCTCAAACGCGGGTTTTCGGAGGCTGATATTTATCG
>CAYVAO010000430.1:0-2303 GCA_964448895.1 uncultured Christensenella sp. | reverse complement strand
GGCGTATTCGTGTCCGAAACCGAATGTGCCGCTTGCCGCGATCACGGGGTTATTCAAAGAAATACCACACAGGGTAAGTTCGAGCGGGTTAGATGGCATTGAGCACCTCCCGATAGTCGAACACAGGCCCGTCTTTGCAGACGCGCTTTCTGCCATGCTCCGTTTGGCAGGTGCAGCCGAGGCACGCGCCAACGCCGCAGGCCATGTGCTTTTCGAGCGAGACAAAAAGGTTCGCGTTTGCGGCGTCCGCCGCACTCGCCGCCGCGCGGAGCATCGGCGCAGGGCCGCAGGCGTAATAGGTGGCGGCGAGGGAGAAGTCCACGTCGTTGACCACATAGCCGCCGATATTGAGTGTTACGCTGTCCGCATAACGCTCAAATTCTTGTTCCAGATACGCTTCCTCGCGGAAGCCGAGATACACGTCGATCGCTCGCGCGGGATCGCTTGCGCGCAGTTCTTTTGCGAGCTGGAGCATGGGAGCCGTTCCGATGCCGCCGCCGATGAGTACGGCGCGACCGTCTTTCAGCGCGAATCCGTTGCCGTAGGGGCCTTGCGCCTCGATCTGCTGCCCCGGAAGCAGACGCACAAACTGCGCCGTTCCGCGACCGATGGTTTGATACACAAATGTGGTCTCGCCCTTGCTCTCGTCGATTTCGCAGATGCTGATGGGACGACCCAGCAGCGGATCGAGTGCGCCCGACACGCGCAGCATGAAAAACTGCCCCGCGCGGCCAAGCGGCGCGCCGGTAACCACCATGCGCCAGATGCCTTCTGCGATTGGTTCGTTTCGGATTATTTCAGCCATTGCAGGATATCCTGTTTCATGTCGAGCACCGCTTTGCGGGTGTGGTCGGTGAAGCGCGTATCTTCGCTCTTTCCTTTGTGTGCCGTGAGGATCCCGCGCGAAGAGTTGACTACGCCGCGCACGCCGCCTTCGAAAAAGCCTGCGATGTCGCGGCCCGTGCCGCCCTGCGCACCGTAGCCGGGGATCAGCAGGAAGGTATGCGGCAGCAGCGGGCGGATGCGCTCAAACTCCTCCGGGTAGGTAAGGCCCGTCACCGCACCGATGGCGGAAAATCCGCTGTTTCCGATAAAGCGTTCGCCCCACGCGGAGACCTTGCGCGCCGTGCGCTCATAGAGCGTTTCACCGTCCACGATCAAGTCCTGAAAGTCTTTTCCGCTGGGATTGCTGGTCTTGACCAGCGCGAACACGCCCTTGCCTTTTTCGAGGTAGGGATAATACGGAGAGACCGCGTCTTCTCCCATAAAGACGTTGATGGTCATCACGTCGGTCTCAAAGTCGCCGGAAAAGTGCGCGGGGGCGTACTGCGCGGCGGTGGAGGAGATGTCCCCGCGCTTTGCGTCGGTGATGGTCACATTGCCGCGGCTTCGCGCGTATTGCAAGGTCTTTGCATATGCTTTCATGCCGGCGAGACCCAGCGCCTCGTAGCAGGCGATCTGGAGCTTGAAGCAGCCCGCGACGTCTTCCGTGGCGTCGATGATCGCGCGATTGAACTCCAGAATCTTTTCGCCCTCTGTGCCGCTCTTTTCTTTGATATAGTCCGGCAGGAAGGAATATTGTGTGTCAAGCCCCACGCAGACGGGGCCTTTATTCTGTACCGCTTCTACTAATTTTTGCATTTCTCTCTCCTAGTCTCTTTCATGTGTCGTAACTATTATATCGCTGTGTTGTATTCGTATCTTGTTTCGCCGTCGATCACCGTGCGCAGCACCCGACCCATCACCTTGCGTCCGTCAAACGGCGTGTTGTGCGAGCGGGAGATCATGCGAAGGCTGTCGATCTCGCTCTCTTCCTCGACCGAGAGCGCGGTAACGCTTGCGGCATAACCCGGCAGGAAGAGTCCGGCTTTGATGCCAAGGCGCTTCGCGGGGTTGAGGGAGAGCATCTCTGAGAGCCGGGTTAGCGGGATGTTGTTCTCCTGAAACACCTTGAGGTAGATCTGGAAGGCGTATTCGATGTTTGAAATGCCCGCCATGCCGTTTGCCTTGTCGGCGGGCGTATGCGGCGCGTGGTCGGTGGCGAGGCAGTCGATCGTGCCGTCTTTGATACCCTCGATCAAAGCCTCCACATCCGCGCGCGTGCGCAGCGGGGGATTGACCTTATAGTCGTTGTCCCAGCCGAAGAGGTGGTGCGGCGTGACCTCGCAGGTGAGCTGTAACCCCTCGGCCTTTGCGCGTCTTACCATGTCCACCGTCTCGGCCCGGCTGATGTGGCCGATATGCAGGTTGCCGCCGACTTCCCGCAGAAGGCCGAGGTCCCGCTCGACGATCTTGCGCTCCGG
>CAYVAO010000429.1:0-2304 GCA_964448895.1 uncultured Christensenella sp. | reverse complement strand
GCTTTCTGCCACCACCGCGCGCGGAGCTATGACCTCGCGCTGACGTGCACCTTTGCCGACCTCGACGCCATCGCGATCTACGACAAGCACCCGGCGCACGAAGAAGCGCGGGAATACATCTATGCCCACCGAATTGACGGAAAGACCGTCGTCTACGAAATTTAATGAACGAGTTTAAACTGGTATCCGAATATGAACCCGCGGGCGACCAGCCGCAGGCGATTGATCGCCTGTCGGAAGGGGTGCTGCGCGGGGACAAGGCGCAGGTGCTGCTGGGCGTGACCGGCAGCGGTAAAACCTACACCATGGCGAAGGTGATCGAGCGTGTGCAAAAGCCCACGCTGGTCATCGCGCACAACAAAACCCTCGCGGCGCAGCTCTGCTCCGAGTTTCGGGAATTTTTCCCCGACAGCGCGGTGGAGTACTTCGTGAGCTATTATGATTACTATCAGCCGGAAGCGTACATTCCCGCCTCCGATACTTATATCGAAAAGACCACGGATATCAACGAGGAGATCGACCGCCTGCGGTACAGCGCAACGAGCTCGCTCAACGAGCGGCGGGATGTGATCATCGTCTCATCCGTCTCCTGCATCTATGCGTTGGGCGATCCGGAGGAGTATATGCGCCTCTCCGTTTCGCTGCGAAAAGGCATGCAGGTTGCACGGGATGAGATCACGCGAAAGCTCGTCGACATTCAGTTTCAGCGAAACGACATCGATTTTTCACGCGGTACATTCCGAGTGCGCGGCGACGTGCTGGATATCTTTCCGATCTCACGCGCGGGCACGGCGATCCGCGTGGAATTCTTCGGCGACGAGATCGAGCGCATTATGGACGTCAACTCGCTCACGGGCGAGCTGCTGGGCGAGCGCGCGCATGTCGCAATCTTTCCCGCGTCGCACTATGCCACGAGCCGCGAAAAGCTGGAAGCCGCGATCGACACCATCTGGAACGACGCGCTGGAGCGTCGCGACGAATTCAAGCGTATGGATCGACTGATCGAGGCGCAGAGAATCGAGCAGCGCACGCAGTACGACATCGAGATGATGCGCGAGATCGGCTATTGCAGCGGCATTGAGAACTATTCCCGCTATTTTGACGGGAGAAAGCCGGGCCAGCCGCCGTTTACGCTGATCGACTACTTTCCGAAAGATTTTCTGCTGATCGTGGACGAAAGCCATGTGACGATTCCGCAGATTGGAGCGATGTATCGCGGCGATCTTGCGCGCAAGACCTCACTCGTAGACTACGGCTTCCGCATCCCCAGCGCCTACGACAACCGTCCACTGAAGTTTCCGGAATTCGAAGCGAGGATTCCGCAGATGATCTGCGTCTCCGCGACGCCCGCCGAATACGAATTGAAGCGTTCCACGCAGATTGTGGAGCAAATCATTCGCCCGACGGGGTTAATCGACCCGGAAGTGGAGGTTAGACCCGTCAGAGGGCAGATTGACGATCTGCTTGGGGAGGTTCGTCTCCAATCGCAAAAAGGTTACCGTACACTGGTGACCACGCTGACCAAGCGCATGGCCGAGGATTTGACCGAATATCTTGACGGCATGGGCGTCAAGGTGCGCTATATGCACGCGGACATCGAGACCATCGAGCGCATGGAGATCATACGCGATCTGCGTTTGGGCGATTTTGACGTGCTGGTGGGGATTAACCTGCTCCGTGAAGGACTGGATTTGCCGGAAGTGGGGCTTGTTGCGATTCTGGACGCGGATAAGGAAGGATTTTTACGATCATCCACGAGCCTCGTGCAGACGATCGGACGTGCCGCGCGAAATGTGGAAGGCAAGGTCATCCTCTATGCGGATGTGATCACGCCCAGCATGAAGTACGCGATGGACGAGACCGACCGTAGACGGACGATTCAAAAAGCGTTTAACGAAGAGCACAACATCACGCCGCAAAGCATCAAGAAGGCGGTGCGCGAAACACTGCTGATCACCACCAAGGTCGTGGATATGAACGACGACATGAGCGCGGAGGAAAAAGCCGCGCGGGTCAAGGTGCTCACCGAGGAGATGCGCGCGGCGGCTCGCGAGCTGGAGTTTGAGCACGCGGCGAAGCTCCGCGACGAGATTCGCAAGCTCTCCGGCGAGGAAGCGCTGGAGCGCGCCTCAAAGGCAAAGCCCGGCACCATCGGCGCCAAGAAGCGCAACAAGGGCAGATCGAGAAAGTAAAGTTAAAATCATCTGAACGTTCTGAGCTGCACCCGACAAGGTGTGGCTTCTTTATTTCGTTTCTTTACAATATTGTCACGTGAAGTTGGAACGTTTGTTCGGTATAATGTTG
>CAYVAO010000428.1:0-2310 GCA_964448895.1 uncultured Christensenella sp. | reverse complement strand
GCATCGTAGGCCCGCTCGAGATCTCTACGGCAAACGAGCGCATGGTGGGCTACCGGCGCGCGCTGGAAGACTATGGCATCGAGGTTGAAACGGGTCAACTCACAAAAGAAGGGCAAAAAGAAGACCTGATCCAAATCGGACGATATGACTTTGAATCCGGCTATCGACAGTTTAATAATTTTATGGATATGAGCAATCCGCCAACCGCGCTTTGCGTAACGAATTATGATATGACGATGGGCGCGGTTACCGCGGCGCACGAGCGCAACATCATACTCGGCAAAGACATCGGCTTTGTAGGATTTGACGCGGTTGATCTCTGCCGGATCGTCTCGCCGCCGCTCTCGATTGTGGAGCAGCCGACGCAGCTTATGGGCCAAAAAGCGGGCGAAGTTTTGCTCAAACGCATGGCGGGGGAGACACTGCCGCATCCGCAGGTCATCCGGCTCAAGAGCTATCTGCACAATCGTATTTATCAAGAATAGAAGACTTTTCTCTTTAACTGCGCATCAAACCGTTCGGCGTACCCCGGACGGAAATGAAATAGAAGAGAGCGAACACTCAGAAGGAGAACGAACATGAACCGATATGCAATCGAGTTGCCGAAGATCGGCATCCGTCCCTGCATCGACGGGCGGAGAAACGGTGTGCGTGAGGGTTTGGAAGATCAGACCATGAACATGGCGAAGGCCGCGGCGAAGCTGATACAGAGCAATATCCGCTATCCAAACGGCGAACCGGTGGAGATTGTGATCGCGGATACGACCATCGGCGGCGTGAAGGAAGCCGCTGCCTGCCAGGCAAAGTTTGAGAAATCGGGGGTTACCATCACGCTGAGCGTTTCGCCCTGCTGGTGCTATTCCACCGAAGTAATGGATTTTGACCCGTTGACGATCAAAGCGGTCTGGGGATTTAACGGAACAGAGCGCCCGGGCGCGGTGTTTCTCGCCGCGGTGCTCGCGGCGCACGCGCAAAAAGGACTTCCGGCGTTTGGCATCTACGGGCACGACGTAAAGGACGCGATGGACACCGAGATTCCGGACGACGTCGCGAGAAAGATTTTGCTCTTTGCACAGGCTGCGATCGCGGCAAAGTCGATGCGCCAAAACAGCTATTTACAGGTCGGCTCTATGTGCATGGGCATCGCGGGCAGCATTCTCAATCAAGAAACGCTGTATGAGTACTTCGGCCTGCGCAGCGAAAGCGTGGACGAGACCGAAATTCTCCGTAGAATTGATAAGGGAATTTACGATCACGAGGAGTTTGCGCGCGCGCTGAAGTGGACGCGCGAAAACTGCCATGAGGGACTCGACAAGAATCCCGCGGATATCCAGTTCTCTCGCGCGGAAAAAGACGCGCAGTGGGAGTTTGTCGTCAAGAGCATGTTGATCGTGCGCGACCTGATGATTGGAAACCCGCGCCTCGCGGAGATGGGTTTCGTCGAGGAATCCTGCGGACATAACGCAATTGTCGCGGGCATTCAGGGCCAGCGGCAGTGGACAGACTACAAGCCAAACTTTGATTTCCTCGAAGCCATGCTCAACACGCAGTTCGATTGGAATGGGCTAAGAGAAGCGTTCGTGATCGGAACCGAAAACGACACGCTCAACGCCATGACGATGCTTTTCGAGCACCTTTTGACCAATCGTCCCGGCATCTTTGCCGATGTACGTACGTATTGGAGCCCGGAAGCGGTCAAGCGCGTTACGGGAAAAGAACTCAAGGGACACGCGAAAGACGGCATTATCCATCTGATCAACTCCGGCGCGGCTTCGCTGGACGGAACGGGCGCGGTGACGGATCAGGACGGAAACCACGTCATCAAGCCGTTTTATGAGATGACCGATGCGGAAGCAAAGGCTTGCCTGAACGAGACCGACTGGTGTGCCGCCGACCAGTTCTACTTCCGCGGGGGCGGCTACTCCTCGCACTATATCCACGGTACGCGCGGCAACATGCCGGTGACCATGGCGCGCTTAAACATCGTCAAAGGACTCGGCCCCGTGCTGCAACTGGCGGAAGGGTACACCTGTGAGTTGGAGCCGGATGTCCACAAGACGCTCGACGAGCGCACGGACAAGACCTGGCCCACCACTTGGTTTGCGCCGATTTTGACCGGCGAAGGCGCGTTTACGGATGTTTACAGCGTGATGGCAAACTGGGGCGCGAATCACGGCGCGTTCTGCTACGGACATGTTGGCGATCTCTTGATCACGATGGCATCCATGCTGCGCATTCCGCATTCGATGCACAATGTTTCCGACGACCGAGTCTTCCGGCCTGCCGCGGGGCGCGCGTTTGGCACAAGCG
>CAYVAO010000427.1:0-2313 GCA_964448895.1 uncultured Christensenella sp. | reverse complement strand
GGCGAAGCAGCTCGCTAAGGGGCTGTGACATAGCGTCTGCGTTCTGCCAGACCCGCGCAGAGAAATCGTCTCCAGCCCATTTCTGTGACAGCACAGCGTCGATTTTATCGATGGTAATCTGTGAAAACGGTATCGCCGCGCCAGCGCCCTGCTGGATATCGAATACGGTGCGGTAATACGACTCCGAGCCGATCTTGCGCGCCGCTTCCTGATGGAGCGCAATCTCCTTATCAGCGACCTTAGCGCATTCGGCGCGAACGCTTTCCTGCATTGCTTCCAGACGCTTTAGTCTGGCCGCATACTGCGCGCTGTTGGCGCGGGCAAGTAGTTTTCGTTTGGCGTCCGGGTCCTCGACGTCGTCAATCATCCGCATTAACGCGTCCGCCTGCGCGCGGGTAACTGGCTCACGTAGATACTGCATCGCCTCGATCGGCGTGAGTGCGCCCTGCTCAGCATATCGAGCAAACAGGTCGGACATCGCCTTATTCAGTTCGTCAAACGCGTCTTCGTAAAGGTGATAGAGACGAGCCGCATAGTCGTCGCCGAGAAGCTCAAGCCGCATCATGCGCTCAAGCGCACGCTTTGTCCAGTAATCGCTCACTCAGCATCATCCTTGCCTTTGTCGCCCGCAGGTTTGTCCTCTGGTAAATTATAGGAGCCCATAAGCTTAAGAGCTTCGGCCGCTTTGCGCTTGCGCTGCTTCTCCATTTCCGCCATGGCCTTGTCAACATCATCGACAAGCGGGTGCGCGGCCATAAGTATACGCTCCGGGACAAGATCGGTCGACGCCATAATCATATCGACCACTTCCACGTCGTTTGCAATCAGGCTCTTGTTGAACGTAATATCGATCGCCGACGGATCGTACTGCGTATTGCTCGTTTTGTTGATGTCCTGCGTGATGAACCAGAAATGCGTTTCCAGTGCCATCTTCATGTGAGAAATCAGCCGGTTGGCTTTCAAGTCAAGCAAGGTATATTGAAATTTGAGTGCGACGCCGGACGGAGCGTTACCAAACGCATCGCTCTTAATGTCGACCGCCATACCGAACTCGTGAATCGCATCACGCAGGAGCTTTAACCAGTCGACGCGCCCGCCCATCGCAAGGTCGAGCTGCTTCATGTCCACGTTGCCGCCCTGGCTGTTGATGTTCACAGCCCCATTGATACGCAGCTTACGCACTACGGCACTGGCTGTCTCTCCGCCGTAACCCTGTAAAATTGCGAAGAACTCGTTAAAATCAAGCGCGTTGCAGGAGCCCCTAGACTGGATCAGATCGTACGCGTCAATCAGGTCTTTGTAACGTACGAGATCACCGATACCGTTTTTGTTGTTGAGCAGCTCCACGAACGGAAAACGCTCCCACGTTTTGCCGACGCGTGATTTCATGACGGGCGTAACGCCGTCATCCCCGTTGACATAGGTCACTTCCCAGTAATGCGGCTGCACTCCGGGACGATCGGGATCCGGACGGAAAAGTGTGTCGCCGTCAGCATACCAATACGTTACCCCCGTTTTCGTCCACCACTCGACGTATGTGCGGGTGATCTTCGTATCGCGGCCAAGGTGCATCTCAACATCGTAGTGGTAGATAAACTCCACCAGCTCCCGATCGTGCGCCGTATCGTACACCGGAATGCCGTTCCGACGCGGAATGACCGCCTGCCGCAGCCGTCCGTCACGGTCACGATACTCCTTGATCCACGCTTTACCGCCCTTGGACGCTTCCGTCGCCCATTCAGTGCGCACATTCATGAACGCCGCATCCGTCGTCTTTGCCAACGCTGCACTATAGGCTTCGCCACCAGCGGCAGATTCATCGACGCTGATAGATGGCTCCTTGCCGAGCACGTAGAACGTTTTTTGCTCTACGTGGACCCAAAAGAACGGATTCGCCGTGCGCAGGTTCGAGCGGTTGGGGTTCGTATATGCCGTAACCTTTTCTGTAGGCTTGCCGTCCTCGCCAATGACGGTCTCGGAGATATATTCCGTCTGAAAATCATGCTCCGCGACGTCATGCCGGGCCTCATAGTATGCGTCCGCCTTAATCGCTTGCTTGTATGACGAGCTCTGCATATCTTCGCGGATCAGGCTCGTAAGAATCTCACCTTCCGACATTACCCCGCCGGCGGCGAATCGAAGCTTCTGCAGCTCCATTTCAGTGATGAACATATCAATCCTCCATCAAGCGACTGTCGTTTGCACCATGATGTCCTCGAGTGCATAGCGCAGTGCGTCGAGTAAATGGTTGTCTTTGTCGACCGGCTGCGGCAACACCTGTCCGTTTCGGTCTTCGCGGTATTTGTACTTTCT
>CAYVAO010000426.1:0-2318 GCA_964448895.1 uncultured Christensenella sp. | reverse complement strand
GCTAGAACACCCAATTATGTGTATAATATTTGTTATGTGCAGATTGACCTGCACAAAAAATCAACTGTAACGGTATAAGGACTGCCATGTACGAAAAATACTCGGGATTGCCCGACACAACAAAATCAACTTCGCAAAGCGGTAATCGGAATGTCGATCGCCCCTCCGGCCGCCCGACATATTCCAACGGCGGAAACGGCAATATGGAGTACTATCAGGCGCCAAACCGGAGCGAAAGCTCGGCTTCCGCAAAACGCGCTAGTGCGCGCCGCGCAAAGATTCGCAAGCGGAGACTCATCCTCACGCTCATGAGCCTGGCTTTTCTGGCTCTGATTGTCGTTGCGGTTGTTGTTCTTGCCAAGAGTTGCGCAAAGCCCGCGGAGGTCGATCTCGAAACCGGAAAGTTCCGCAATGGGGTTTATATCAACGGCATGGATCTCTCCGGAAAGACCGTAGATGAAGTAAAGAGCCAATTGGAGTCCAACGAGACGTATGCGCTCAACAACATTGCCATTACGCTCTCGGCAACTGAATTCAGCGCAACCGTTACTGGGGCGGACATGAACGCCACCTCAAACCTTAACGAGGTTATCGCAACGGCGCTCTCCGGCGGCGCAAATCAAGTTTACTATACTACAATTTCGGTTGACGACGCGGCACTTGCGGCGCGGATAGAAGCAATCAACGAGTCCACAAGCACCCCGCCCGTAGACGCTTCTTTTAGCGTAGAGTTTTCCAGCAGCGGCAAGCCCTCCATTACCTACAACGAAGGGACTGCCGGATATGGGCTTGAATCGGAGTCCACAATTGCGCTGATTAAGCAGTCGATAGAAGCCGGTCAGCTGCAGGCTACCATAACGCCAGCCCTCACGACCATCCAGCCAACCGTTACGGTGGAGGACGTGAAGGCGCATACCACGCAAATTGGAAAGTTCACCACCACATATGATTTTAAGGGAACGGCCGAGGATACCGAATTGCAGCGGGAGTTAATACCGAACCGCGCGTTTAACGTAGAAAAAGGCGCGGAGCTGATAAACAATCAGGTAATCAAGCCCGGCAAACCCTGGAGCTTTAACGATACGGTTGGCGACCGAACCGAGAAGAACGGCTGGATGCAGGCAAACGGCATTTTCGGTGGAGACACAATGACGCTGCAATATGGCGGCGGAATCTGTCAGGTGAGCACCACGCTGTATAACGCGATGCTGCAGGCCTACCCCTACTTCGACTTTGTAGATCGCCAGGCACACTCCATTCCTTCCACCTACGTTTCAAAGGGACTCGATGCGACCGTCGATACCGGACACATTGATTTCCAGGTGAAAAATGTTTCGGAGTATCCGATCTACATTTTCGCTTATACCTCGGAGAACAAAAAGTCTTCCAGCCGCAAGCGCGATATCACCGTATTGATCTACGGCGAAGCGCTCCCAGCGGGCGTTGAATATAAAACACGCCCGGTCATCACGCTGGAAGAGGCGCCGGGCGAGGACGTTATAACGAATAGCAGCAAAATGATGGTCGGCGAAGAAAAAGTTCTAGCCGAAGCGCGTTCAAAATTCGTTGTTGATGTTTACATAGACCGCTATATCGACGGCGTACTGCAGGAGCAGATATTCGATCACACGGATACCTACGACGGAAATCCGCGCCGCGTGATGGTTGGTACGCAACCAACGCCTACACCGGTTGTGGAGGCCACGCCGGAGCCAAATTCCGAAGACCTGCCATAAATCGAAATCAAGTCTGCGTAATAAGACGGGAGCTGTTGGAAGCCCCCGTCTTTTAATTTGTGCGTGTCTTTGCCCCATCTATGATTCGCTCTTTGACTTCGTGCTCTTGTATAGAATCAGTCTTCTGGAAAAAAAGTTAAAGAGGTATGTAACGGCGCCTGCAGCAATACGCGAAATGCGATAGTCCAAGCGCAGTAGATCGGTCAGGGTGTACATGGTACCCTCGGTCAGCGCAAGCGCGAGCAATGAAATTATGACAAAAATGACTAATTCACGGCCAAGCGACAGTTTTCCGCGCCGGAACACCAGCCAAATTCCAAGCAGGTAATTTACCGCAAGTCCTATTAAGAACGCAATAGGCACAGCCGCAAGATAATGCAGGCCAGCCCACTCTTTGAGCAGCAACAGCGCACAATAGTCCGCCGCAAACCCGCCAAACGCCGCTATGGCATAGCGCAGCGCCTGAACGGGCAGGCGAGCGTCCTCCCGTAGACGCGCAGTACTATTTTTGCGCAGATTCAGTAGTTTGTTCGTTTGCTCCATGCAGAGCAGTATACCACAAAATCGACTTTGCAGAAACCG
>CAYVAO010000425.1:0-2319 GCA_964448895.1 uncultured Christensenella sp. | reverse complement strand
GCGTGAAAAATTTCCGCGTCACCGTACGCGAAATTGGCGAAGACATCGTGTTTTTGCGAAAGATTGTGCGCGGCGGCGCGGACCAAAGCTTCGGCATACAAGTCGCTCGCCTTGCGGGCTTGCCGGAGGCGGTGCTCGCCCGAGCGAAAGAGATACTGGAAAAGCTGGAATCCGCAGACATTGCCGCAAAGCGGGAACCCGCCAAGATTGAAACCAGCGTGCAACCGTCTCTCTTGGATGAGAGCGGGGAAGAGAGCGCGCTTCGCATCATCCGCGAGATGGACATCAACCATCTCACGCCGTTGGAAGCGCTCAATCAGCTCTTTGCGCTGCACGCAATGTTGAAACATTCCTAATTCAAAATTCGGAGAAATTATGCCAAAGGTACACGTTTTACCACCGAGAATTGCAAACCAAATTGCCGCGGGCGAGGTCGTCGAGCGGCCGAGTTCGGTTGTCAAAGAACTCGTGGAAAACGCGATTGACGCGGGATCAACCGCGATCACCATCGAGATTGAAAACGGCGGACTCGACTTGATCCGCATCATCGACAACGGCAGCGGTATCGGAGACGAGGACAGCGAAACCGCATTTTTACGGCATGCGACGAGTAAAATCTCTACCGCGAGCGATCTGTTTGCGATTCGCTCACTCGGCTTTCGCGGAGAAGCGCTGGCTTCCATCGCCGCGGTTTCCCGCGTTACATTACAGACCCAGACGGAGGAAGACGATCTTGGCACGCTGATTCGCTACGAAGGCGGAGACCTGGTGGAGCACAAGCGAACCGCAGGAACACGCGGCACCACGATAGAGGTTCGAAATCTGTTTTACAACGTTCCCGCTCGATTAAAGTTCGTGAAAAGCTCTCGCGCGGAAAGCGCGGCAATCGGAGACTATATCGCGCGGCTGATTCTCTCGGTTCCGCAGATTGCGATTCATTTTGTCAATGGTGGTAAGACCGTATACCGCTCGACCGGAAACGGCAGCGCGAAGGACGCGCTGTTGTGCGTCTATGGCGTTAGCGTTGAGCGGCAGATTTGTCCTGTTTCGTTTGACGACGGATATCTGAAAATTTCAGGCTACGTGGGCGTGCCGGATCTTGCGCGGGCAAACCGCTCCGGGCAGACGATATTATTAAACGGGCGTATCATCCGATCCAATGCGCTGAGCAACGCGCTTTCCCGCTCGTTTGACACACGCGTGCTGATCGGCCGTTTTCCGTTTGCGGTGCTATATCTGAACATCGCCTATGCCGAGGTGGACGTTAACGTACATCCGGCGAAGCTGGAAGTGCGCTTCACGGATGAGCAGCGCGTCACCCGAAGCGTTGTCGTCGCCTGTTCCGAGGCGCTGATTCGAAGCTACGTACCCACGATTGAGATTCGTCGCGAGGAACCGCAAACGCAGGAATCGCAGACGTTTCATATCCCGGAGGAAGCGATAAGAGTCAATCTTCGCGCGGCGGTTGTAAAACCCAGCAGCTCGCTACAGGAAAATCGTTACTCAAGTACACCGCCGAGAATACCAATGTATCGCATGCCGCCACGGGAGCAGGAAGATAAGCTGCGCGCAGAGACGGTGCCTGTCTTTCTAACGAAACCGGCGGAGCCGCTGTCGGAGCCGTTTCATATCATCGGCAGTGCGTTTGATACCTATTGGTATGTGCAGCAGGGCGAATTTGTTTTCAGCATCGACCAGCACGCGGCGCATGAGCGGCTACTTTACGATGCGCTGATGGCAAGAAGAGCCGCAGTCGTGTCCCAAACGCTGTTCCTCCCGGAAGATGTGCGTCTTTTACCCACCGAATCGGACGTGTTCTTCACGAGCAAAGAAGAGTTGGAGCGCTTTGGGTTCGTGTTTTCGGACGCAAACGAAACAAGCGTTACTCTGCTCGCCGTGCCGCAGGTCAACGGAACCGCGCTGAAAGCGGAATTTTTACACGATGTATTGGAGTTTCTCTCCGGCTATGACGAAGTGCGCCCGAACGACTGGTTTCGGGACGCGATTGCGCAATCCGCCTGCAAGCACGCGGTCAAAGCAGGGGAGCGCCTCTCGCACGAGGAGATTCGTCAGTTGTTGGAAAAAATCACCGAACTGGATTCGCTCCTAACCTGTCCGCACGGGCGGCCTGTTGCCGTTCGCTTCACCAAAACGGACATCGAAAAGATGTTTAAGCGCGTACTATAAAACCATGGGATCACTGCTCATATGAAAGAAACCGAGTCAAGCCGGCAAAAGATCATCTGCATCGTAGGGCCGACCGCCTGCCATAAAACAGAACTTTCCATCGAGCTTGCCAAGCGGACAAGCGGAGAGATC
>CAYVAO010000424.1:0-2319 GCA_964448895.1 uncultured Christensenella sp. | reverse complement strand
ATGAATTTATTCGAGCGCGATATATCTGCGCCAGGCATGAGGAGTTTTCGTTAAAAATGCGTAAGTTCTTAACGGTTTTTGTATCCACCATTGCGGTTTTCGTTCTGTTTGCCGCCTGCAAGACGGAGTCGACCACAATCTTAAACACCGGTTCAAAGATTTTTTACGGCGGCAGCCAAATCGAGACGACCGTTCGCGAGCTGAAAGTAGACGGAGGAACGACCACCGCGCGTGTTCGCTTTCTCAACCTCGGATCGGAAGAACTCTCTTCCATCGAAGCGCAGGTCGAGTTCATCGACGCGGACGGCAACACCATTGCGACCTATATCATCAGCGATACGTTCTCTAGCCCGGTTCCGGTTGGCGAAAGCTTCAGCGAAACCGCCGAATGCGACACCGATTCCCGTATCGTTGGCGTTTACGTTTCGGAATATGAGCCGGTCGGTTGATTGATTATCGTCTGCCCGTGTCGATATTCGCTTTTTTCGCCTGACTGTGCTGTAATGGGCGTTTGATTCGATAGTATTTGCCATCTTTGACAAAATTTGCGCCGGTTTGTCGAAAATAGAACGGTACGTTTGCCTCAATACATTGCCGGCGTATCTCCAACACCCAGTCATAATCGCAGACGCGCGCCTCTTCGCCGGACTCGCCGCCAACCGAGACGCACTCGACCCAGTCGCCAAGATACGCCGATAGGTCGATCCGTTCCAGCAGCGGCTCGCACACGATCAGTTTACGCGCAATAGGCACATCCCGAAAGACCGGCAGTCGCTCGTCAGCCTTTGCTTGATTCTCTACCGTGCAGCAGATCGTAACATTCGGATAACCCTCTCCCCAGTCTTCCGGTATGCATTGTAGAAATCTTGTAATTCGTTTTGTGATAAAGAAAAATTCGCAATCGCTTCTCTCCAGCATCATGCGCCAAGCCTCTCCGCGCCACGCGTCTGCATCCTCCAACAAAAAATCGGATGTACAGCAGGTTGCAAACTGGCTACCGGACGGCACTTTGTAGGAACCGTCTCGCGCGTGAGCAATCGGCAGATAAAACCCGCTCGTCTTTGTGACAATGCTCGCGTCCTTGCCGTGTTTTCCGTCCATTCGGTAGACATAGCAGTGCGCGCATCCTGCGGATGTTTTATGGCAGCCGTGCCAGGGGTTCCAGTTCACCCCGACGCCGGATATGATTCGTTTTTTATTTGTTGTTTCCATAGCGGTTCGTCGTTTTCTCCGGCATTTTTAGTAATTCTCTTAGGATTAAATTGATTCGGGTTTGCTTTTACGTCACGTTGGTTCACATTTGGTTTCGTTGACAATCGTAACACCTACACAGTATAATCGGCAAGCTGAAAGGAGGTTGAACCATGAATGAATTCTTGCAGGCGATCGAAACATTCGCCAAAGGTTCGACAATCTGGGTTTATCTCTTCATTTTCTTTGGTAAGATTTTCGAGGTGTCGTTTGGCACACTTCGTATCGTATTGATCAATCGCGGCGAGCGCACCGTGGGTTCGATGATTGCCATTATCGAAATCACGCTCTGGCTCATCGTTGCCAGCAGCGTGCTGGCCGGGTTTAAAGAAGATTTCCTAAAGGGCATCGTCTACGCGGTGGCCTTTGCCTGCGGCAACTATATCGGCAGTTGGCTGGACGAGCTGCTCGCGTTTGGGCTTAGCTCCATGCAGGTTGTGCTGCCCGATCTCGCCACCGCGAAAGAGGCGGAAGCTTGTTTGCGCGAAAAGGGATTTGGTATGACGACGATTGACGCGCATGGCCGCGACGACGACCGCAGTATACTAATTATGACCATGCAGCGCAAGCGCCTGCCGGAAGCGATCGCCACGCTGGAAGAGCACTGTAACGGCGCGGTGGTCACGGTGACCGACATCAAGACACAACGAGGCGGATATCTGGAACGCGCGGTGCGCGGAGGCCAGCTCCGCAACGGAAAATAACGACGTTATGATACCGCCTTCGGGCGGTATTTTGTTTAGTAACTTCCGTCCGTTCAGAACGCGAAGCGTGAGGAACAATAAACCACCCGTTTTAAGGGTGGTCTTGATTCATATTCTACATAATTATATATAGTATCAGATCTTCTTGTTTCGATAGATCTTGCTGGAGATGAAAACCGACACTACATTTGCAAAGATCGTAACAGCTCCGCTCAGGACAATCAGTTGAGATTCGGTTATCGTTTGATTGGCGAGCAAATTTTTAGCGCTGTTGGCGCTCATCATGCCTAAAAATACGGGGACCCCGAAAATGATCATAAATACCCCTCTGCCGCGCTCCCCACCAACACAGCACAAAAACGGA
>CAYVAO010000423.1:0-2320 GCA_964448895.1 uncultured Christensenella sp. | reverse complement strand
ATCTGTAATAGAATCACTTGCAATTCAATCGATTGTTCGATAAGATGAATGCAACTGGGAACAGATTACTGAACTCCATCCTCTCAAATCAAAAAGCAGCGGCATGTTTTGTCCGCTGCTTTTGTGCGCTATTTGATTTTTCTGCCGCCGCCGTAGACCGCGGAGATGGTCCTGTCGTCCGCCAGATAGACCGCGCGTTCAAACCGCTCCTTCACCGTGAGTCTTCTCGCGCTCGGCGGCAGATTGGTCTCATCCAGAACGACCGCATGGAGCGGATTACCCGGCGCGAAGCCATCCGCATCGCCAAAATAGCGCGCACCCGCACTCGTCGCCAGATAATACGCTTCGCCAACCGTCAAGAACGGTTCTTTCCCTTCCGTCTCAATTGCGCGTGCCTTCGACATGCGCAAGCATCCGGTCAGCACCTGCAGCATCGGCAGTTGCGCGCCGCCCGCAATATCGGAACCCAGCGCCACCCAAACCCCGCGCTCCTTCATCTGCCGCACGGGCGCGAACCCGCTGCAGATGTTGATATTGGAATCCGGGCAGTGTACGCAGAGCACGTTGTGGTCGATCATCGCCTGCTGTTCCCGCGCGTCCGAATGGACGCAGTGCGCCATGATGGTATGATCCGTCCAGAGACCATATTTATCGTAGGTCTGCCAATACTGCTCGCAATCCGGGTGCAGCTCGCGTACCAGCTCGATTTCGCGTCTGTTTTCGCTCAGGTGGGACTGTACGAAGATTCCGCGCTCAGCCGCCACCTTTCCCAGCCAATCCATGAGCTCATTTGTGCAGCTTGGGGTAAAGCGCGGCGTCAAAATCGGGCGAACGCGTGTAAATCTTGCACTTTCGTCGAGCCAGCGCAGCGTGTCGCGTTTGCTGTCCTGAGTCAGTTCCTGGCATTCGCCGCTCGCGCGATCCATGTTGACTTTTCCAACAAAACCGCCAATACCGGCCTTCTCCAGTTCTTCCATTAGAATCAGCGTCGCGTCCACATGAATTGAAGAATAGATACACACGCGTGTCGTGCCGTTTTTCACGAGCTCTGCGGCGAGGCGGGAATACGCTTCCCGCGCGAAATCGTTGTCCGCAAAGCGGGCTTCCGTTTTAAACGTATAGGCTTTGAGCCAATCCATCAGTGGTAAATCCATGCCCATACCGAGCATGGGGTATTGCGGCGCGTGCAGGTGCATATCCGAAAAGCCTTGCAAGATCAGCTTGTCGGAATAATCCTCGATCTTCGCTCCCGCAAACTCCGCCGGAATTTCCGAATAAACGCTCTGAATCACGCCGTCTTCCACCGCGAGATAGCCGGTCTCCGTGCTCACGGGGTCGCCGAATGTCTGTGCCTCTATGATATGGCCTTTGATCAGTGTCAAGCCTGTTAATTGTTCCGTCATGTTGTCTCTTCCTTGCCTGCGTTGCGAGTTTATCTGCTAGCAACTCGAATTCGTTTCTTTTGTGTCGATATCAAATAATTCCCGTGCGTCGTCCGCTTGTACAAGTAGCAGCCGCTCCGGGTAGCGCTTGATCACTGCGCTGCCGCCGATGTCTTCTTTCAGCGCGCAGAGTTCCGAATAGAGGTCTGCCGGAAAGATTGCGGGATTTCCGCGTCGCTTGCTAAACGCGAGCGATGCAATCTGCTGCGGCTTTGCTTCAAACGCTTTCATCAGCCGGAGAACACTCTCACACGCTAGAAACGGTTGATCCGCCACCGCGTAAAGAATTCCATCAAGCGATGGTTCTCTGGCTAAAATTGCTTCCGTAGCGATTGCAACGCTGGTGCCTACGCCGCGCTCCGGATCGGGATTGATGGCAACGGGAAACTCGTTGTCATACGCATACCGGCGAATCTCTCCCGCTTCCGCTCTGGTGACGCAGATGCGCGCGGCAAACGGAAGCGAAGCATAGAGCCGAAGCGCGCGCGCAATCATCGGCTCGCCATCGACCTCATACAGCAGCTTTCCTTCGCCAAAGCGCTTTCCTGCACCTGCTGCGAGCAGAGCGCAGCCAATCTTCACGCGCGATACCTGCCGGAGGCTTTCCGAAAGACGAATCTTCCCTTGCCCTCCGAAACCAGTTTGCCGCCTGTTACAATATGCCGTCCGCCGAGCAATACATCCGACACGCTGCCGAGTACTTTCATGCCTTCGTAAGGCGAGTTGTCGCAGGCATGCGCATTCGTGTGATACGAAATCTTGCTTTCTCCCGTCGGATCGTAGATTGCGATGTCCGCCTCGGCTCCTTCGCGCAATACGCCGCGATGCGGAAACATACCAAACATTTTTGCCGCGTTTTCGCTCATCATAGCCGCCAT
>CAYVAO010000422.1:1068-2325 GCA_964448895.1 uncultured Christensenella sp. | reverse complement strand
TCGAACATTCCGGTCCAATATGATTCGATATGAGGATGAGGCCAACGAGCAAGTGATTGAGACGGACATCCGCCAGCATCGCGGCAGTGTGGAGATGGGCGTACACGGAATCAACGGATTCATGTTTGAGTGGTTCGGATTATTCCTGCATCTGTTTGCACACGGAAATTACGGCTGGGGTTCCAAGATGGAGGAAGAGGAGTTCTTCCATCGCGCCTGCGCGCTGAACTTTGGCGATCTGGGTGAGGAAGTGCTGTATGTGATGCGGAACATGCTCACGATTCACGAACGCCAGATGCCGTTTTACACGACTCCGTTCCCATTCCAGAAAAACAAGATGACCAATGCGGATATCCCGGCGATTCTAGCGGCAAAGGAGAATCATCCGCATATCATGGAGCGCATTGCCCATCTCCAGGAGCGCTGCTATCGCGATCCATGGCTCCGGCCCTGGCTTTGTCACTTTGACAAGCTCTCCAATGCGGAGCGGCGCAACGCGATTATCTACGATATGACGCTTGCCTCTCTGCGGTATGAAGAGGAGCAGGACGCGGCGAAGAAGGACGCGATACTGGACGAGATACTCTATTTAAACGAGCGTGATTTCGACATCGTGAAAGAGATGTTTTTCGACATCAACCCTGTCGGAGAAACGGGCGTGAAGAGCTGCATGTATCCGTATCATGAGATCAAACGGTTGATTCATAATATCAGGCATCCAGAAGAACCGGACAACGCAATCATCTGCTCCGGCATCGAGGCCTTAGGATGGCTCTGGCTGTAAACAGGAAGGGATTGGAGCACCATTAACGCAATGAAAACACAATACGCTAACCATACTGCGGACACCCCGCTTATTGAGGTCAGACACTGCACGATGGAGTTTCCCGGCGTGAAAGCGCTGGACGACGTCAACTTCACCTTGCTGCCGGGCGAATGCCACGGGCTTGTCGGAGAGAACGGAGCGGGCAAGTCCACACTGTCCAAGTGTATCACAGGCGAAAACCGCATGACCGGCGGCGAACTGCTGATCAACGGCGAGCCGGTCAATCTCGCGCACTACAGCATTCGAGATTCGCAGACGAAGGGGATCGCAATCGTCCATCAGGAGTTCACCCTCATGGGGGATATGACGGGCGTTGAGAATCTGTTTGTCGGGCGATATGAAACAAAAGCAGGGTTCATCAACTGGAAGAAACTGCACAGCAGAGCGTATGAGCTCATGGAGTTTCTGCAATGCGACGTGAACCTTGATAT
>CAYVAO010000422.1:0-1058 GCA_964448895.1 uncultured Christensenella sp. | reverse complement strand
GGAAGAGTCTCCGGCTTGATAAGAAACGATGAAACCCTGATCTTCCCGTTTGCCATCTGCGCACGGCGGAGCGGCAGATCGTACAGCTTGCAAAGTGCATTTTGGATGATCCCAAGGTCGTGATCTTCGATGAGCTGACCGCTGTATTACAGGAAAAGGACATTCAAAACATCTTTCGCGTCATCGAGATTCTGAAATCTCGCGGGATCGGCATCATCTATATCTCACACCGGTTGGATGAGATATTTGAGTGCTGCGATCGCTATACCGTGCTTTGCGACGGAAGACACGTCAACACAGGCGAAGTCGAGGGCCTGAATAAGCCGGAACTGATTCAGATGATCATCGGACGCGAGCTGAAAAACGCGTATCCGCCCGTGAACGAGTCGCTCGGCGATGTCGTGCTGGATCAACGCCATCTACGGAAATCACAAGATCGTCGGCGGTGAAGTGCTCGTAAAGGCCAAACGCGTTCATTATTCGCGTCCGCAGAAGGCGATCAACCACGCGGGCATGGGCCTTGTGCCGGACGAGCGGCGCACGCTGGGCTTGAACATGGTGTTTGATATCAAGGACAACACGACGTTGCCTTCCATGAAGCTGTTTCGAAAGCTGGGGATCTTTTTAAATCACGACAGTGCTTCCAAGGCGGCTTATGAGATCAACGAAAAGCTTAATCTAAAGTATTATTCGCTTTGGCAAAACGTGCGCAAACTATCCGGCGGAAACCAACAGAAGATCGTTATCGCCAAATGGATGCTGCGCGACACGGAGATTTTCCTGCTGGACGAACCCACGCGCGGGATCGATATCGGCGCGAAGTTTGAAATCTATACGCTCATCCATCAGCTGGCGCAACAGGGGAAAGCCGTCATATTGGTTTCCCCGGAGATGGAGGAGCTGATTGGACTATGCAACCGCATTTACATCATGTATGAAGGAAAGATCATGGATGAGGTGGAGGGCGAGAGAAAGACGCAGGAAGTCATCATCAACAGCTTATTAGGAGTGAAAGAGAAATGAGTTCGTACAAAGAAAAATCACTGAAATATTCCAGT
>CAYVAO010000421.1:0-2327 GCA_964448895.1 uncultured Christensenella sp. | reverse complement strand
GCGCTCTGACCAACTGGGCTACATCCCCGCGCAAAAGATATTTTACCGTATCGGGGTCAAAATGGCAAGCCCTTTTTCGGTGTTTTGCGCAGGTTGGGTTCGATTGCTTCGAGGCGAGCAGGCTTACTTTGTTCATACGTGACACACTTCACCTGCAATACACCGCCTTACGAATCGGCGGCGGGCTGCCCGCGCTTAGTTCGAGGAGTAGACCAGCGATTCCGTCCAGTAGACATTTTGATAGATATCGTGCAGCGAATAATACACGAGGCAGTCGCCGGTTCCGACATCTTCATAGCTCACGGTCAGCGGACCATCTACCACGAGGCTGTCGAAAATGTATTGATCGTCATACGCGCTGTCGTAGGTGTAAAAATCTCCGAGGAACTCGATCTGGTCGCCGTCTTCAAGCGGAATGAGTCCGCGGGAAGCAACATTCGAATCGTAGTCTTTTTCATACCCTAAAACGCTCGCGTTGTCGCCGTTCCAAACGAGTATGATCTTCGCGCTTTCTCCGTTGATCAGCGCGGGAACATATCCTTGCCAGACGTTTTCCTTGTCGCTGTGCTCGGCAAAAAAGCTCACGATGTGCCCATTGAGCGCGACCCACGAGTTGTTGTCAAAGCCGACGATCAGATCGCCGTCCGCGTTAAATTCCGCAACGTCGTCCGAACCCAGATGCAGGTAGCCGTCGCCCGTATCGAGGAACACCTCCAGATATACGTCCGAGATCAAGTCCCAATCTTCCTGACTCATCTCAAGCACGTACTGTCCGTCCTTCTCGACGATCGCGAGCGTGGAGGCATCGTAGTTGTTCTCCTGATAATACGATTCATAACTGGAGACCAGGTCGGAGTCAAGCCAGTTCGCGTCCGTCAGATCGCTTGTGTCCTGCGACTGCGCGGAGAGCGGGTTACTTGAACCGCCGCCGCTGTAAATCTGTCCGCCCGCCATGAGGCTCGCAAAGTCGGACATAAACTTTTGATACGGCGTGTCCAGACCGATCGACTTCGCGGTGGAGAGCGTATCTCCCACGGACTCGATGCTCGCATACGGAAAATATAGGCTCAGGCCCGCGTAGTGTTCGGCGGTCTCCTGGCTGATCAGCACCGTGTCCTCTAGGCGCGAGAGAAGCTGCGCCGAATCACCCAGCGAGATGTTGTTCACAAGATACGCAAGGTCGACCTGATCGTATTCCTCCTCGCCGGGAGAGCGGCTGTCGTAGCGCGCTTTTGAAACCTCCTTATAGGCGGAGGTATCGATAAGCTCCGTGTTGACGCCGGCTAAATAGGCGTACAGTGCATCCATAAACGGCGCAAATGAGGTCAGGTCGATCATGGACAGCGTCAGCTCGTCTCCGTAATCTCCGTTTTGTTCTTCACGGATGAAGCTGTCGACGATGACCTTGCCGACCGCGGGGGAAGCCATCGCGGGGTCTTCGGAGAGCGCGTTGAGCCAGTCCGTATAGTACCAGCCGCCGCCGGGTTCGGAGCGCTGGGAGGCGATCAGGTAGTCGGCGTGTTTTTCCGCAACAAAGGCGGTCTCTACCGTGCCCATCATGCAGCAGTCGAAGCCGATCCAGTCGAATACGACGTTCGCGTCCGTCAGCGCCTGATCGATTTGGGCCAGCGACATCGTGCCGTCGGGATAATGCTCGTCGGAGCCGTAACCGCCGAGGGTTCCGCCGCCGTGATCCCAGAAGACGAGGATATTCCTGTTCGCGGGATAGTTCTCCGCGCAGAACCGAATGAATTCCGTCAGCGTCTCAGGATCGGTCATATTTTGCTGACCCGCGTCGCCAACCAGCTCCAGACCATCGCCGGTAACAAGCCAGCGCTGGTTTGTGTCCGCGTCGATCACGCTGTTTTCCCAGCTTGAGGCACCACCCGTCTCGATGACAACGTTTACGGAATCGCTCAGGGTGGCATACAGCATTTCGTTGATATCCGCCGTCGCCGCACCGCCGTCGCTCTCCAGATCGCTGCCGCACATATACACCATGACGGTGACTTGATCTTCACCGTTGCCGAGCGGGGTGACGCGCGGCTCGCGACCCGACTGCGCCGGGGTTGGCGCGTCTTCCGAGAGGGCGCTAGCGTCAGTGGAATCTTGGGAATTCTGTGTATCCTGCACTGCGGCGCCGAGCCCCGCGGAACTCTCATCCGCGGTGTCTTCGCCCGCGCTGCAAGCAGCAAAAGAAACGAGCAACAGTAGCGCGGCCATCAACGCAATGATCTTTTTTAACATCGAGTTTCCTGCTCTTTCAAAACGTTCTTTGATTTTTATTGTCAACAGCCGAACCGGAGCATGCCGGACATTGCTGCGAA
>CAYVAO010000420.1:2044-2333 GCA_964448895.1 uncultured Christensenella sp. | reverse complement strand
CTACCGTCCGGGCCCGATGGAACAGATTCCGCGCTATGTCAAAGGCAAGCACAACCCCGGCAGCGTCGCGTATCTGCATCCGCTTCTGGAGCCGATCCTCTGCACCACCTACGGCTGCATGGTCTATCAGGAGCAGGTCATGGAGATTGTGCGAGCCTTGGCAGGCTATTCTTATGGACGAAGCGATCTTGTGCGCCGCGCCATGAGCAAGAAAAAGCACGACGTAATGGCGCAAGAACGCGAATATTTCATCCACGGGACGGAGGGCGGGGGCGGCGCGGTCGCACAC
>CAYVAO010000420.1:0-2034 GCA_964448895.1 uncultured Christensenella sp. | reverse complement strand
CCGACCTGAAGGACCTCGCCCCCAACGCCGTTACCAAAACCCACGCGGCGGCCTACGCGGTGCTCGCCTACCGCACAGCCTACCTGAAATACTATTATCCGGTGGAGTTTTTAACCGCCTTGATCAATAGCTTCCTTGGCTCGGTGGACACGGTCGCAAGCTACGTCTACAGCGCCCGCAACCACGGAATCAAGGTTCTTCCGCCGGATGTGAACTTCTCCCGCGCGCGCTTTGCGCCGGAAAAAGGCGCGATTCGTTTCGGCTTGGCGGCGGTGCGAAACGTTGGCGGCGCGGTCATGGAAGCCATGGTGCAGGAGCGCACGGAAAACGGAACGTTTACCGACTTTTTCAACTTTTGCGACCGAGTGGACGGCCTCAACAAGCGCATGCTGGAGGCGCTGATCAGCGCGGGCTGCTTCGACAGCATGGGCGGCCGACGCGCGCAATATCTCGCGGTTTACGAGCGCGCGCTGGACGCCTCCGCCGCAACTAAAAAAGCGCGCGGTTCGGGCCAGATGTCGCTCTTTGACCTCGACGGCGGGGACACGCTGCAAAGCGCGCAGATTCCGCTGCCCAACGCGCCGGAACTTTCGCACCAGATCATATTGGTCAAGGAGCGCGAGTCGACGGGCCTCTACCTCTCCGGCCACCCGCTGGATAACTATCAGGAGCAGCTCAAGAAGCTCAAGTATACGATTGACGAGCTCGCGGAGGCGGACGGCACGGGCCGGGTCAAGGACGAAGAACAGGTTGTCGTCGGCGGACTTCTCACGCAGTGCAAGCAGAAACCCACGCGCGCCGGAACCGGGCTGATGGGTTACGCGGTGCTGGAAGGCGTCACCGGCAGCGTAGAGGCGGTTCTGTTTCCGAGAACGCTCCAACAGGCGGGCTCGCTCTTTGTGGCCGACGCGCCTGTGCTCGCGCGCGGAAAGCGCAATATTCGCGAGGATCGCGCCAATTCGCTGCTCATCGACGAGCTCAAGCCCCTCGGCGAAGCGAACCGCACGCTCTATGTCCGCTTTGAATCCCTACCGGACGATCTCATGCAGCGCACCTGCGCGTTTTTGAAGCGCTATTCCGGCGAAACGCCGGTCGTTCTCTATGACGCGGCGAAAAAGCTTGGCAAAGGCGTGCCAAAGGAGTATTATGTCGCAATTACGGATGCGTTTCTTGCCGCGGCGGAGGATCGCTTCGGCAAAGACTGCGTCAAAGTAAAATAACACTTTTCAAAGTACGAACGTTCCCGCGCGCAACCCGCGCCGAAAGGATACCCGTTATTATGGCACAAAAACTACGCCCTCCCGTTGAGAAAAACGACGATCTCGTCGTCACCATCGAGTCCCTGACCAACGAAGGCCAGGGCGTTGCCCGCGTGGAAGGCTTTGCCGTGTTCGTCATCGGCGCGCTCGCGGGTGAAGAAGTCAAAGCGCACGTGATCAAAATGCAGCCCACCTACGCCATCGCGAAAGCGACGGAGATTCTCAAGCCCTCGCCGGATCGCGTCAATCCCGCTTGCCCGGTCTTTGCGCAATGCGGCGGCTGCACGCTTTGGCACCTGAGCTATCCCGCGCAACTAAGGCAAAAGCAGCAGTGGGTGCAGGACGCGCTCTCCCGCCTCGGCGGGTTTTCGAGCGTTCCGATGCAGCCGATCGTCGGTATGGAAGACCCGACGCGCTACCGCAACAAGGGCAGCTTCCCCTTCGGCGTGGTCGCAAACGCCGCCGTATTCGGCTTTTATGCGGAACGCAGCCACCGGCTTGTGCCGTTTTCCGATTGCCCGATTCAGGACGAGCGGATCGTAGACGCGGCGCGCAAAGTCGCCGCCTGGGCAAATACATACGGCGTTCCCGTCTACGACGAAGCCACCGGCGAAGGTCAGCTTCGGCACGTCGTAGCCCGGACGACGGCGGAGGGCGAACTCATGGTCACCGTCGTAACAAAAGGCCAACTGAAGAAAAAAGACGACCTGCTTACGTTTTCGGAAGACTGCGACAGCGTTTGGCACAACGAGAATCCAAAGCAGACCAACGTCGT
>CAYVAO010000419.1:0-2335 GCA_964448895.1 uncultured Christensenella sp. | reverse complement strand
GGGCGCACGGGTACCGCAAGCAAAGCGCGGCGGTCGTGCGCACCGGGCCGCCGAAGGTTTGTTTTCTTTCCTCCAAAACAAAAAAAAGAGTGAACATTTTTTGATGTTCATTCTTTTTCAATCCGAGAAACTTCTGTTTCTCACATATTATATAAAGGCTTCTTCAATCGTCCGCGAAAAGCCCTCGTGTTACTTCTCTGAAAACGAAAAGTCATCCCAAACGGGCTTACCGTTATACGGGTGCGCTTCTTCCTCGCCGCGCAGCACGCGCAACGCACCGCCCGCCAGCTCCTCCTGCTCCATCTCGCCCGGGTAAACCGTGATTGGTGCAATCCATCCGCAGCGATTGCGAATTCCTTCCACGATATCGCCAAAGCGAACGAGCCCGCCGGTCAGCAGGATGCCGTCCACTTTGCCGCAAAGCACGGCGCTCATGGCTCCAATCTCTTTGCAGATTTGATAGATCATCGCGTTCCAAATCAAAATCGCTTTTTGATCGCCAGCATCCACCATGCGATGCACTTTCTTTGCGTCCGAAGTACCAAAGTGGCTGACAAAACCGCCGGCGCGCGTACACAAGAGCCGCATCTCATCCATCGAGTGATGCTCCAACTCGTCCAGCAGATTCATCACTGGAACGCTGCCGATACGGGTCGGCGAATACGGGCCATCCCCGCCGGAACCAACGTTTCCGTCTATCATTTTGCCGAGTTCGTGCGCGTTGATCGTGATGCCGCCGTCGATATGCGCCACCACAAAGCGGCAATCCTCATAACGCTTCCCCAGCGTTTTCGCGTGGTAACGCGCAACCGCTTTTTGATTGAGCACATGCGACTGCGCGTTTCGATACACGCCGGAGATACCGGTCACGCGGGCAAAATCGCAAAGCTCATCCACATTGGTGGGGTTCATTGTAAACATTTTTCCGCCGAATTGCTTGCAAAGATCGTAGGCGATCAATACGCCGAGCTTTGCCGCGTGCTCGCTGCCGCCGACCGCATTCCAAGTGTCGCGATACAGCAGCTCATCAATCGGCGTCACGCCCGCGCGCTGCGGATACGCGCTGCCGCCGCGACCAACGTATACGTCAATCTCTTCGGGCGTATACCCATTGCGCTGAATGATATCTAAAACCACCTGTTTGCGAAACGGTAATTGATCGTTTACCGTCGGGTATTGCAGCAAAACCGGTGCGTCGTGAAATTCGCTTTGCTCAAAGAGCAACGTTTCGTCTTCAAAGAGACTGATCTTTGTGGAAGTGGAGCCGGGGTTGATCGCAAGAATTTTCATGGAACCTGTGCCTTTCGGGTCTCTGCGCGTTTTCGGAGGCAATACGAATGCCAACAAGGCTTAATTATAGCACTCTTAAACCTGATTGCAACGCGATCACACGCCGACCTACAAAGAAAAAGGCTCCTTTGGGAACCTTTTTCGCTGAATCTATGAATAATTTAGTATCCCATTTCCATATTGATCACGGTTCCGTCGATGGCGTTGATGGCAAACACGATCTGCGGACTCCAATTGTGATCGGGATAACCAGCTCTCGCCGTTGCCCCGTAAAACACCCAGGCCGGTACGTAAAGGCCGATTCGTTCATCCGTGCTGGCGTCCCGCACGCGAAGCAGAGACAGCACAATATTGTCCACCGAAACCGACGCATCCCACTCGAAGCCGTCATATCTCTTTGTATTTGGCTCGAATGTTTGCACCGCCGTCGCCTCAAATATTTCCTTCGCCTGCTCAAACGAGATTACTTTTGCCGCGGTACTGACAATCTGGGTGGTCTTGACCGGCGAACCCCACGCTATATCATATATGCCTTTATCATCCACTATGATAGAAAGCGTTTCATAATACCAAGGTGTTTTTACTCCTTTGTAAGCGGTGGTTTCGTAGTTCACGGCAAGCGGAACACCGGCAACCGTCCGAACAAAACTGAATCGATACGCGAGTTTTCCGTCCTTTTCTAGTTGGAATGCTTCTCCAACCGCCATATCCGCCATGCCGTCAACCGCAAGAAACTCCTTGCAGAGCGCAACGGCCTGATCCCATGTTGTGCTCATTCCTTCAATGGACGTGTTAGGTTCCAGCTTTGTCTCGGTTGCTTCGTATAGGCTATCGTGGTCCTTCCGGTCGAAAAACAAATGCCCTTGCGCATGCCCCATTGGATCAGCCGGCGTATAGAGATCAAACCATTTATCGTCGGTTTCCACATTCAACTCCAAAAGTTCTTCCGGGTCATCGTTGTTCATATATACCCCGGACAGCAGGGTACCGTCTGAGCTCTCAACCGGCGCGGCTGTCTCCGGCCCGTCGGAAAACTGCGCTACCA
>CAYVAO010000418.1:1502-2339 GCA_964448895.1 uncultured Christensenella sp. | reverse complement strand
CTTGGCGGCATAAATAATATCCGCCCCCATACGCAGGTTTTCCTCTACGGTCATGCGAGAAAAAATATGTCTTCCTTCCGGAACGTGCGCAAGACCCATGTTGATGATCGTGTTTGCGGGCACGTTCTGCAGGTTTTTTCCGTCGAGAAGGATCTCGCCGGAGGTCGCGTGCAACAGTCCCGAAATCGTATGCAGGATCGTCGTTTTGCCGGCGCCGTTTGCGCCGACGAGAGAGACCAGCTCGCCGTCGTTGACGGTGATGGAGATGCCCTTGATGGCGTGGATCGCGCCGTAATATACGTGAATGTTTTTAATCTCTAGCATGCTTTGCCTCCTACTGTCCCAGATAGGCCGCGATGACCTTGGGATTCGTCGCGATCTCTTCGGGCAATCCTTCGGCAATGGTGATGCCGTAGTCGATGACCTGAATGCGCTCGCAGACGTTCATCACGAGCGACATATCGTGCTCGATGAGCAAAATCGCGATGCCGAAGCGATTGCGGATGGCGTTGATGCAATCCAGCAACTCTGCGGTCTCGGTGGGATTCATACCGGCGGCTGGCTCGTCCAGCAACAGGAGCTTCATGTCTGTTGCGAGCGCGCGCGCGATCTCCAGCTTGCGCTGTTGACCGTAGGGCAGGTTTGCCGCGACATAGTCCGCTTTATCCTCCAGATGAAAGATGGAAAGCAGGTCGAGCGCTTTTTCTTTGAGTTCTTTTTCCGTCTTCCAAAAGCGCGGAGTACGGAAAAGAGAATCCAGCATGCTGTAGTGAACATCTTTGGTGAACGCCGCAAGCACGTTTTCCAACACCGTCATCTGCTTAAAGAGGCGGATGT
>CAYVAO010000418.1:0-1492 GCA_964448895.1 uncultured Christensenella sp. | reverse complement strand
GCCGCGACTAAGAGATGCGTCTTCATGCCGTTGAGCACCTGGCCATCGAGCAAAACGGAACCTTCGGTGGGTTTATACACGCCGGTCAGCATGTTAAACACCGTCGTCTTGCCCGCGCCGTTCGGGCCGATGAGCCCGACCAGCTCGCCTTTGAACACCTTGATGTTAAAGTCCGATACGGCGACGAGGCCGCCGAATGTGATGCCGAGCTTGCGTGTTTCCAGAATGGGAGTACGTTCGTCACTCATGGCTCAGCGCCTCCTTGCTTTCCTGTTTTTGGGCCAGCCGGTTCTGGCGCTGTTTCTTCATATCCGAAAAGAAATTGCGAAGCGAGAGCTCATAGGTACCGAATATGCCTTTCGGGCGGAACATGATCACGATGATGAGGATGACGGCGTAGACCAGCATCGGGAATGCGAAGATGTTTTGCAACCACATCGGCAGCAACTTGACCCAGACTCCGTTTTTAATCTGGTAGTTGACGAGGAACATGATGATCGCGGCGACGATGGAGCCGGTCAGCGAACCCATGCCGCCGAGCACGACCATGACGACCACGAACGTGGAGTTCAGGATGCCGCCGTTTGCAAACGCGAAGGATGCCGTCGACAGCGTCGCGTTGGAGCAGGCGTACAGCGCGCCCGCAACACCCGCGAAGAACGCGGAGTAGGCGAACGTGAACACCTTGTAAAACGCGGTGTTGATGCCGGAGGCGGAGGCCGCGATCTCGTCGTCCCGAATGGCGCGAATGGCTCTGCCATACTTGGAGCGCACATACATAAACATCATCGCGACGCAAACCAGCGTAACCGCGACGGCGACCCAGATATAGGTGACCTTTAGCGCGGTGCCGAAACCAAGACCGTTTTTATACAGCGACGCGGAGGCGGAACCAAGCGCGAGGCCTTCCTGTCCGGCAAAGGGCAGGTTGTTGATGATGTTGACGATGATCATGCCGAAACCCAGCGTGATGATCGCAAGGTAGTCGCCTTTTAAGCGCAGCGCCGGAATGCCGACGAGCAAGCCGACGATGGCCGCGAGCACGCCAGCCGCCAGAATGCAGCCGATGCGGACGAGGATAACCGCTGGCCCGCGCTTTTCCTGAAACACGCCCGCGCGCTCGGCTGCAAGCGAAATCAGCGCCGCAGCATAGGCACCGATTGCCATAAAGCCGCAGTGCCCCAGCGAAAGCTGACCCAGAAATCCCAGCGTCATGTTGAGAGACGCCGCGAGGATGATGAGGTAGCAGCACTGCCAGATGCTGGGCGCGATGATGAGTTTAAAGTCGCCAGCTTTGCCGAACGCTTCCTTGACGAACGAAAAACCGATCAAAAGCACCGCGATTACCAGCGTATTGAGGATATACCCCTGAACCGTTCTATTCTTGATCATACTTTCTCACCCATATTCTTTCCGAGAATGCCGGCGGGCTTGATGATCAGCACGATGATGAGGATGAGAAACACAAACGCATCCGCCATGCTGGAGCTGA
>CAYVAO010000417.1:0-2366 GCA_964448895.1 uncultured Christensenella sp. | reverse complement strand
CCGCCTGCGTTGGTGCAGACGACCACATCCGGGTCTTTGCCGAGCTGTTCGCGGCATTGGTTTGCGACCTCAAACCCGAGCGTCTCGATCCCCGCGATTCCAAAAGCAGTATAGAGCGAGGCGTTGAAATACCCCGTGTCTTCCAGCATGCGAAGAACCGTATAAAACAGCTCCGGCCCTACCGTCAACTGCACAACCTCCGCGCCGAGCGCTTCGCACTTGCGCGCCTTTTCGATGATCTCCGGCTGACAGACCCCGCGCGAATCGTAGCACTCCCGCACGTCGATGCAAGTAAGCCCGCGCTTACTGCAGCAGCTCGCGACCGCCGCGCCGGAGTTGCCGCTGGTTGCGGAGAGCGCGCCCTTGTAACCCATACGTTTTGCGTGGTAGATGCTGGTCGCAGCCCGGCGCACCTTAAAGCTTCCGCTGGGGTTTGCCGCCTCGTCTTTCACAAAGATGCGCGCGCCATAGCCGTCTTTGCTGATCTTTCGCACAAGGGCTGTAATGTTTTTCAGGTCAATCAGCGGCGTGTTGCCGATCGCAAACCCGCGCTGAATTTCCATAACGTCCTCCAGCGTGTATCCGGTGGACGCCATCATCTTCTCATAGTCGAACGCGATAGAGCCGCTCTCGAATTGTTGATAATCCACGCCGACCGCGTTGCGGATGATCTCCGCTTTTCGCGCCATGACAGCGGAGAAACTGTTGTCCTTCGTCATTTCGCGTCACCTCCGAACAGGAACGCAAACGCTTCATCGCCTGCCTGTTGCAGTTCAGGCACAAAATCACCGAAGCTGTGGCTGTAATGCGGTGCTTCATCTACCAACGTACCGGAGACGACGCGTCCCGTGCGCGTTGTGACGGTGGCTTCTCCGCCAAGTGGCGTATCGGCACGCAGATATCCCTTCGTCCACTGTTCCAACGGTACGGACTTCGTGTCCTCCGGCACAGCGGAAGAGCGCTGCTCCGGCGCTAATATAATACTATGGATGCGAACCCAATCGCCTTTGTTTGCCACGACAATCACCTCGCTCAAGCTTTATAGAAGTAAGCCTTCCTCGATCTGGTCTCTCATGTCTCCCATGATCGCATGCGGTACCGGCAGGTCGATCATCGTCTTGAGTCCCGGCCGCGCATTGATCACGTGCGGAATCATGTTTACGCACATGGCGATGGTGCCGATGCCGCCGTTGACGTCCGGTTGAATCTTCATATCGACGCGCGGCGTTCCTTCGAGCGTAATGTAGTCGCCCGTGTGCGTGCCGCCGAGCTCCGGCTCGATCTGCTGTGGATGGATCATGTCGATCTTCACTTTGCCGTCGATGTAGCCCTGTCCCGTCATGTTCACACCGGCGACATTTCCACGCGCGGCAAACCCGTAAGGAGATTTGCGGTCTGCATGACCAGCGGGCCGAAGGGCGAGAGCGAATTGACGCTGCGGCAGGTGACTTTATCCACGTTCGTCATGCATCCGGTCAGGCAGATTGCGAGCAAGTCCATCATGAGTCCGGGATTGATGCCCGTACCCAGCGCGGTTACGCCGTGTTCTCTTGCCACACGATCGATTTCTTTTGCCAATTCCGGCTCCTTTGCCGCGGGATAGCTCATCTCCTCGGCGGTGCTGATGGCGTTAACTCCGCGCGAAAGCACGGTTACGAGCTTTGGATACACGTCCTTCGTGAACGAGTCTGTCGCGAGTATGCAGACGTCCGCGCCGCGTTCCGGCAACGCTGTGTCGATATCGCTTGTCACGATCACGTCCGCGCGATTGCCTCTTTCGACCTCCAAAAGCTCAAAAATGCTCTTACCAACCCGATTTGGGTGCAGGTCGCAAACGCCCGTGATCTCCACGCCCGTTTTTTGCAGCAGCACATTCGTGATGCCGCCGCCCATCGCGCCAAATCCCCAAACCGCTACCCGAATGTTTCGCATACCGTTCCTCCCGCTAAACTACGCTAAAGAAAATGGATGGATCCGATGAGATGATTCGATTGTTATTTCATGCAAAAAAGCTAAGAGTTAATCCGCAAGTTCCCGTTTCGGAACAAAGAAGTCTTCCTGCTGTAAACCGATTTCGTCGATCATGCGCTCGACGTATTTGAGGTCTCCGATCTGGAGCGCGCTGTGGCAGTCGCTACCCATCGAAAACTTCAGCCCCGCCTCATGCGCGCGGCGAATCATGTCCGACCCCGGCGCGTGCCAAAGGCCGGAGATTTCAAGCGCCACATCGTATTTTTGACAGAGATTGATCACCGCGTCTTCCCATTGCAGCAGGAACTTGGTACCATACAGCTCGTCGCAGGGCGGCAAAACCGTCGCGTGGCCGAGAATGTCCACACGCTGCGTTGAAAACGTTTTTTCCATCA
>CAYVAO010000416.1:0-2366 GCA_964448895.1 uncultured Christensenella sp. | reverse complement strand
AAAACTTCATGATCGAGAGATTCACGCTCGGATGGAAGCGCAAGCCGCCCTTGTAGGGCCCGATCGCGCCGTTGAACTGCACGCGATAGCCGCGGTTCACCTGCACTCTGCCCGCGTCGTCCACCCAGGTCACGCGAAACGAAATCGCGCGCTCCGGCTCCGTCATGCGCTCTAGCAGCCCAAGCTTTTCATATTCCGGATGCTTGTTTACCACCGCTTCCAGCGAAGAATACACTTCTTCCACCGTCTGCAAAAACTCCGGCTCATTTGCGTTTTTCTTCTTGACTTCTTCTAAGACTCGCTGAATATAGGCGTTCATGCCTGTCCTCCTGATGTGCTGAATTTGATGGGATTTGTGGGAATTCGCTCAAGTTCATCATAGCCCCGCGGGCGAATAAAGTCAACGAATCAACCGTAATATATAAAATTATTTTCGCTTGCCTGTCGTTTTTTGAGCGTGCATACAATTTTAAACGTATTATACAGAAAGTCCGCATCGCTACGGACTTTCATTTGCTTTTTTATGTAACTATCGTTGTTTATAAAAACATCGATATTTTTGACAAACTGCTTGTATCGTTTTTCTTGAGCGCATCCTCCACCAGAACGCGAAGCGTATCATGCGAGAGAAACGGAAACAGCGCGGTTAAGTCGCTGATTTTTTGCCCCTGCTGCACCGCGATACGCACGATTTGATCCAGATCGTCCTCGTCCAGAAACGGCGCAATCGCCGCAACCTGCGCCGCGCTGCCGCCGCCCTTGACGCAGGTAATCGCGATTTTTCCCAGGTCGTCTTCGTCCAGAAACGGGGCAATCGCTGCCAGCTCTGAGAGCGTACCTCCGCGTCCAATCGTTTCTTTCGCGATTCGTCCGATGTCGTCTTCATCAAGAAACGGCGCAATCGCCGCAAGTTCGCCGAGCGAACCCTCTTTTTTTGAAACCGAAAACGCGATCTTGCCTAGATCGTCTTCGTCTAGAAACGGCGCAAGAGCGGCGAGTTCGCCAAGCGTTCCACCGTTTTCTACCGCATTGGTCGCGAGCTTGCCCAGCGTCTCTTCGCTGATAAACGGCGCGAGAGCGGCCAGCTTGCCGATGCCAACGTTTGACGCAAGGCGCGTTGCCAGCGCGTCCAGATAGTCTTCATCGAGAAATGGTGCGATCGAAACGAGGCTTTCCAGATCGATTTTATCCTGTTCCTTCGATCCGGTTTCCTCTTCTCCTTCCGCGGCTTGCCGCTGCTCCTTTTCTTCCTCGATCGCTTTGACGATGCGCGTCACCTGCTTTGGTTTTAGAAGCGGCGCCGCTTCGCCCGCTTCGGTTAAGGTGATGCGCTCGTTTTTCACAAACGTCTCTTCGCTGCCGTCGATTACGCTGCGGATGAGTTCACCGCCGCGCCCGCCACCCAATAGTTCATCCACGCTCACGCCCAGCGCCTGCGCCAGCTCCGGCAGTTTGCCGATATCCGGCATGGAAGCGCCCCGTTCCCAGTTGCTAACCGCCTGAAAACTCACGCCCATCACGTCCGCCAACGCGGGCTGCGTCATATCCTTTTCTTTTCTCAGGCGCGAAATCCGCCGCCCGATCTCTACCGCATCAAACATGTTCGTTTCTCCTTTTCTCCTCGTTCCGCCTAATTTGAGTAAACGCGCCGCTAAAAGAACTTTGGCGACTGCATCGCAATGTTTTGCCAGTGCGCGTCCCGCTTTTGCTCTTCACGTTCAACTATCATCCGCTGATATGCGCGCTCCGCCCGCTCCGGCGTTCTCTTTTTTAGTATGATTCGCTTGATCGAAAATCGCATTCCGGTTACCACCGCCTTTCGTTTGCTGCACCATCAGCATACAAAAACACGGTGTGTGAAACCAGCAAGCGGTGCTTGAGTCGGGCTTTTTCGGGAACTCAAGCGGCGGTTGAGTGGTAAAAATCAGGTATATCTGCGAAAAACAGCGGCAAGAGTGCCGCTGTCAATCATGTGTTTTTACTTATCAGCTCAAATACCCCTTCAGCAACGCGTCCACGTGCTGCATCAGCTTGTCGAGCTTTGCGGAAAGCTGCTCTTTCGTCTTGTCCCGCGCGCCGATATAGAGCTTTAGCTTCGGTTCCGTGCCGCTGGGACGAATGACGATCCAGCTCTCGTCCGCAAGCAGCCAGCGGAGCGTATCCGACTTCGGCAGCGCGATGTCGCAGGCGGCTCCGTCAGTGTTGACACACTTGCGGGCGAGATAATCCTCCGCCGTGACGACAGCCGTATCCGCAAACGCTTTCGGAGGATTTTCACGCAGGCAAGCCATCGCACCCGCGATCTTCTCCATGCCTTCTTTGCCTTCCAGCGTGTAGCTCTTGACGCTCTCGCTGTAGAAGCCATA
>CAYVAO010000415.1:0-2369 GCA_964448895.1 uncultured Christensenella sp. | reverse complement strand
TTTTTGGCACGAATACAATGGAGGAGACTCGAAGCCCGGTAAAAAAACCGCTGTTCGGCGTTTTTTCGGGTTTTCTTCGCGCAGAATTGTTTGCTGTCGTACTGTATTTATGAGTATTCTAGCAAATATCGTTCAGTAACGATGATTCAAGCGGGATCGGCGCGAAAGAACGCGTCAAACAGAGCTAAATACTGCTCGTGGAAGATGCTGTTCTTTCGCCATACCATAGTGAAGGAGTTGCTTCGCTCAAAATCAAGCAGCGATATCTTTCGAAGAGATCCCTCCTGCAACTCCTGAGCGACAGCAGCTTCATATAGAAAGGTGATTCCGCAGTTTGCCGAAACGAGGGATTTGATCGCTCGAATGCTTCCGACTTCAATCATTCGACGAAAATCCGCAATCGAGCTGTTTCGCTCGCGTAAATAGCGCTCTAGAATCTCGCGTGTACCGGAACCCGGCTCGCGGACAATCACACAAGAATCGAACAGGCTTTCAAACGGGACACTTCCGCTCTGCCAAAGATCGTTTGCGCCGCAGACGGCGACAAACGGTTGCTCGGAGAAAACTTTATAATCATACTCTGACTTTCGAAAATATCCTTCGATGAAAGCAAAATCCAGCTCACCTGTATCAATTTTTGCAAGAAGAGTCTTCGTGTTATCAACCAGCATACAGATATCTGCGCTTTTCTCGTTCGCAAGATAGCGAACCAGCGTTTCGGGAATAAAATAATCCCCGATCGTGCGCGTTGCGCCAAAGACGAGCGGTGCTTGAGAACCTGCTTTCAGCGTTGCTAACACGGTAATTTCATCGTGCTTCATGGTGGTTGCTGCCTTGCGCAGCAAAACTCCGGCTTCGGTCAGACAAAGCTTTTTTCCTTCATAGCGAAAGAGCTTTGCGCCGTAGTGTTCCTCTAGAAAACGAATGTGCTGCGATACGGCGGGCTGCGTGATATGCAGCTCCCGCGCGGTTTCCGTATAACTGAGCAGTCTGCTTGCCGCTAAAAAGGTTTCCATACGAAAATCTTGCATACATACCTCGATTAACCATAAGTATATCTTATAGTACTATCACGAATGATAAATTTCAATATGGAGTCAACGGTGTTACAATAGCACGGTTGAATGATGAAGGATGGTTTTCGAAATGAAATGGCTAAAAGTAAATGTTCCCGGTGTTGTGTTGTGCCTTGCAATCGCCGCAGTTGCATGGATGATAGGTGAGTGGCTGCCCGTTGTCGGCGGGCCGGTCTTTGCAATTTTGATCGGTATGCTCGCGGCAATGTTCATCAAGAACACAGAGCCGCTCCGCGCCGGAATCTCGTTTACCTCGAAAAAAATACTGCAACTCGCGGTGATTTTGCTCGGATTCGGGATGAATCTTTCCGTTATCGTCTCTACGGGGCTGCAATCCTTGCCGATCATTCTCTCGACGATTACAACCTCACTGCTCGTGGCGTTTATCCTGTTTCGGTTGATGAAGATTCCGACCAATGCTGCCGTGCTCATCGGTGTCGGCTCCTCAATCTGCGGCGGCTCGGCGGTTGCGGCGACGGCTCCGGTGATCGACGCGAGCGATGAGGAGATTGCGCAGGCGATATCAGTGATTTTTCTCTTCAATATAGCAGCCGCGCTAATCTTCCCGACGCTGGGTGGACTTCTGCACTTGTCCGACTATGGATTCGGACTCTTTGCCGGAACCGCGATCAACGATACTTCGTCCGTTACGGCTGCCGCCTCGATTTGGGATTCAATCCACGGATCAAACGCGTTGGAGACTGCAACGATCGTAAAGATGACACGGACGCTTGCAATCATACCGATCACGCTGGCAATCGCCCTGTACCGCGCGAGAAAACAGGCAGCAAGCGCTTCCAACTTCCGTTTAAAGCGCGTTTTTCCGATGTTTATACTCTTTTTCGTGCTGGCCTCTTTGATTACGACAATTGCGGTTTCGCTTGGCGTATCGTCCGCGGTGTTCGCTCCGCTGAAAGTGCTCAGCAAGTTTTTCATCGTGATGGCGATGGCGGCCATCGGGCTCAATACCAATCTGGCGAACCTGATTCGAAAAGGCGGCAAGCCGATTCTGGTCGGATTCTGCTGCTGGGTTTGCATCGCCGGCGTCAGTTTGCTCATGCAGAGAGTCATGGGGATCTGGTGAAGAAACAGGCATTGTAAGGCGCTCTTATAGAGCAGCGGACAAATCAAAAGACCATCTGTGATGCAGATGGCCTTTTTCGATTGTTGCAATCAATTACTAAAATGTGGCTACTTTAGCCGTTGTCTGATCGACACTTGTTATTGATCGACTTGCGTCAACAGCTGGTTAAACGCCTCGGCTTCGTCGAGCGTGGCTGTTTCCTTGATGCG
>CAYVAO010000414.1:1561-2376 GCA_964448895.1 uncultured Christensenella sp. | reverse complement strand
TCTTTCGCGCGGATCCGCTCTGCGGAAACGACAAGGCGTTCAACAAGACCGTCGTCGTGTTTGACGAGAATATGATGTCGCAGATCATGAACGGATTTCCGAATCTGCACATGGTCTGCCGTGAAATTCCGATCATCTACACGCCGTCCACGGTGACGCAGGAGGGCGTGATCCATTACATCGACCGCGCGCAGCAGTTTGGCAATCCCGGCGATGTGTGCCCGATGCCCGCGGCGGAGCTCGGCGTTGCGCTGGATGACGCTTATCCCATCGTCGGCGTTTGCGCGGTGCAGTGCAACACAACCTGCGACGGCAGCCTCATGGGCAACGGAATCGAGGCGCGCGCGTTCGGTATCCCGACGTTCCAGCTCGCGGTGCCGATTCGCCACACGCAGGAGAGCGTGCAGGAATACGGCGCGGAGGAGATCGCAAACTGCATTCGTTTCATCGAGAAGCAGACCGGCGAGACCTTCGACTGGGACAACTATTTCAAATGCATCGGCACCTTCAACGAGCAGACAAAGCTGTTTCTAGAGTGGCTTGATATGTCCCGCACGGACTATCCGCAGGTGATCGGCAACAACGTGGCGCTTTACCGCGACGCATACTATCAGGTCGGCGGCGGAAGAGACCCGCGCTTCCTCAAAAACGATCAGGAGATCACGAAGCTTGCGTGGGATTCCTACGAGAAGAAGGGCTCCTGCGTCTCCGAGGTGCGGCATCGCGCGGTGCTCTGGGGCGTGCAGGCGCAGTATTATACCGCTATCCCGATCTGGCTGCAAAACTGCTGGGGCAACCTTCCCAACAAGGACAGC
>CAYVAO010000414.1:0-1551 GCA_964448895.1 uncultured Christensenella sp. | reverse complement strand
ACAAGGATCAGGCGATGCTGGATATTGCGCATCTTTACATGAATATGAACATGCTAAACCGCTCCTACGGCGGCTATCAGGTCGGCGTGGAAGACCTCTGGCGCTTTTGCGAGGAGTTCCGCGCGGATATGGTCATTCTCTACGAGCATATCGGCTGCAAATCGATGAGCGGGTATCACGGTATCTTCGAGGAAGAAGGCAGAAAGCGCGGCATCCATATCGTCTGGGCAACGCATGGGCTCATGGACCCGCGGGCGGCTTCCCGCGCGGACATGCGCAACGAGGTTAACCTCTATATGCGCTCCGTGCTCAAGGAAGAGCCGCTGGATGCTTCGCTGGAGAATTTTGACGACTCGAACGCCTGGTAAAGCGGGCGATGCTGTGGAACGAATCAAGGAGGACGAGTAGAAATTGAGATACTATGGCGGATGTGACGTGGGTTCCACGTTTACCAAAGCGGTGATATTGGACGAATCGGGCAAACGGGTTGCCGACACGACGATCCGAAGCAAAATCGACAGCCGCGCTTCGGCGACGCTCGCGATGGAAGAAGTTGTTTCCAAGGTGCCGGAGCTCAGCAAAACAGAGGATTTGGCGTACCTTGTCGGAACCGGCTACGGGCGCAACAAGGTGCCGTTTGCGGACGAGAACATCTCCGAAATCTCCTGTCACGCGATGGGCGTGCATGTGACCGACCCAAGCGTCAAGGCGATCATCGACATCGGTGGTCAGGACATCAAGGGCATCGAGATCGACACGGACGGCACGGTGAAGACATTTGCGATGAACGACAAGTGCGCCGCGGGAACGGGACGGTTTTACGAGGCGATGGCGCGTTCGTTTGAGATGACGCTGGAGGAGTTTTCCAACCTATCTCTCGCGGCAAAGAACGCGATTCCGATCACGGCGCAGTGTACGGTGTTTGCCGAGAGCGAGGTCGTCACCATGGTCGGCGAAGGAAAGCCGATGGACGAGATTGCGGCAGGCATCCAGATGTCCGTTGCCAAGCGCTGCTTTGTGATGGCGAAGAAAGCGGGCGCGACGGACAGCATCACCCTCACAGGTGGCTGCGCGAAAAACGCGGGGTTGAAAAAAGCCATCGAGCAGGTGCTCAAGATCAAGGTGATCGGGCTTTCGGTCGATCCGCAATTGATGGGCGCGCTGGGGGCCGCGGAGTTTGCGCGTAAAAAGGGACTGGCGAAGGCATAAGGAGGAACGAAAATGGCAGTTGTTTTCAAAGTATTGCTGATCATCGCAATCGTGCTTGCGGCGCTGTTTGTGGCAAGTCTTGTCGTGTATTTCTTTAATCTCGACATGAAGCTCTCGTCGTTGATGCCGCCTGTTTTGACAAAGCATTACGACAAAATCAAGCGAAAAAAACGCGTTTAAACAGAACAAAACCGCCGGAAGTCCGGCGGTTTTGATTTTGATGCTGGTATTAAAAAATCAGATGAAGTTCATACCGGACAGCGCGCGCCGCACCTCGTGCAACAGGATGGAATCCTCGGGCAAATCAAACACGCTGCATCCTTGAATATCGTTTTGAAGCTG
>CAYVAO010000413.1:0-2387 GCA_964448895.1 uncultured Christensenella sp. | reverse complement strand
GAGGTCATAGCTCCGCGCACCGTTGTGCCAGATATCCGCACCCGTCTCCATCGAGAGGATTTCGGGGATCTTGCCCACCATGCCGTGCAGCTTTTCGATGACGGTCGGCAGGCATTCTTCCGGATCACGGAATTTGAAGAGAACGATGTATTTCAGCATAGCGGCGCTCCTTTCGTGTCATGTACGCAAAAAACAGGATTAGAACTCGAAATCGACCGTCGCGGTAGCAGTGCGGTGCGCCTAGATGTAGTCGCGCGCTTTCTCGTGCGCGGGGTGCTGGGCGTAGATCGCGAGGTCTTCCTTGGTGTCGAAGGTAACGATCAGCGCAAGGTCAAAGCTACGCTCGCTGTGTTTAAAATCGCGTCCGGTCTCGATGGTGCGAATCTGCGGCACGGTGTCCTTCAGCGCGAGGAGCATTTCGCTGGCAACGGGTGCCTGCTCGTCCGGATTTTCAAACTTGGTGAATACGATATGCTTGATCATGTTGGTTCTCCTTTTTCAGCTAGATAATTCTATACTTTCTCGATTAAAAAATCTTGATCGCAATTGCGTAATTTTAAAAATTCTCCTGACAGGCGAGCATCAGCGAATCCTCCGCCTTTGCCAAACCTTGCTTTTGATTCCACTCGATTGCGATGAACGCATCCAGCATCTTCACGAGCTGCGGATAGCTTCTCTTCTTCGCGCTGGCGGCCGCCTTTTGCACGGGATACGGCTTCATGCCGAGCAGTTGCGCCGTCTGCGCTTCCGTCTTTCCGCGCAGGAGGCATTGCTTGACGTTGAGCACGTTTCGCACATTGCGCGAAAACAGCGTGGCGAGACCCATCGCGCTCTCGGAAGGATCGTTGAGCAGTTTGGCAAGTTCGCGCATGCCGTCCCGCTTGTTTCCCGCCCAGAGCTTGTCCATGATGGAAAACACCTGCACCTCGCTGGGTTTACGAACGCAAATCTCCACCGCCTTGGTGGTGACGCGGTTGCCGAAACCGGCATATGCGCCAAGCTGCAAGAGCGTGTTTTCCAGCGCGGCGAGGTCTGCGCCGAGATACTCGATCATCCGGTTTGCGGCGGACTCGTCCAGAACGATTCCGTTTTCCTTCGCGCGCTTTTGCATAAACTGGTTGAGCTGCGTATTGGAGAGCGGATCGAAGCTGACGGCGCGATCCAGCCCAACAATCGCCTTATACAGCGGGTTTGTCAGCGGTGGTTTGCCCGGACGAACGAACACGAGCGCCGTCGATTCCGGCACGGACTTGACGTAGCCTTCCAGCGCGTTTGCGGTGTCCGCGTCAAACTCCTGTACGACCACCACACGCAGATCGTCAAAAAACGGCATCGTTTCCGCCGCCGCCTGAATCTCGGCAGGCGTGGGCGAAGTGAGCACCGTGGTGTTCATGTCCCGCAGATCGGGATTGGTGCGCTCGACGACGGCCTGAATGCCTTTTCTCAGGCTATACGGGTCCTCGCCGCAAAAATAGTATGCCCCGCCGAGCGGGCCGCCGCCCAGCAGCGATTTCATGAATGTCATGCCGTCCATGGGGTTTATTATACCATCCCTTGCAAGTCTTGCAAACGATTGTTCTTAATATTTGGGAGAGAAAGACGGTAGTTTCTTCTTCTTTTCTGAAGAAAAGAAGCAAAAGACTTCAAATGCGATCTGATGCACATTGGTTCGTTTGAAATAAGTATGGTGTTAATCTTACAATTCGCATCCACAAAGTTATCCACACACTGGGGATAACTCTGTGGACAAGTGTGGATAAAAATGAGCCAGAAGAGAATTTTCCTCTAAAACCAATGTTTTTTCGCGCAAAAGAAATCCATCCGACCAAACGGTTGTTCACCAAATGCACAGAGTTATCCACAGTGCCCCGATCAAATTGCAGGAATGAGTGTTATAACAGCAACCAGGCGAGCACCGAAATATCCAGTATCAAAACGGCGCAAAACGCGCGCGTCTTCCCGCTCTGTAAAAACAACCGCGAGGCGAACACCATCGCCGTAATCCACAATAGATAGGCAATCGCGTTTGGCGCGGGCAGCGTTACCGAGACGCTTCCGCCGGCGCGCGCCACAGCGAGGATCACATCCAGGGCGAGACGCGCCACCCAACACACAAGATTGCCAAGCGGCAGCCAAACGTAGGAAAGCAGCACACCGGCAAACGCAGGAATCAAAAACACGCCGGAGATGGGAATCACAAACAAGTTGGTCACGAGCGAAAGTAACTGCGCCTGCCCGAAAAAATAACAGCTGGTCGGCAAAGTTCCGATCACCACCGCGACGGAAGCGCCGATGAGCCCCGCCGCCGTAGAGCCAAGGCGCATCAGCGGCTTTTGAAAGATGGGCGCAAGCAGTATCATCGAAAGAACCGCGACAAACGAAAGCTG
>CAYVAO010000412.1:0-2391 GCA_964448895.1 uncultured Christensenella sp. | reverse complement strand
GTGATCGTGATAGAGGCCAGATAGCCGCCTTGCCGAATCACAAAGATCGTCTCCTGAATCGGCGATCCCTGATAGTTCGCCTCAACGATCAGAGATGCGCGGTCTTTACCTAAAAAGGTGATCTGCTGAACGTCGCTCTGTATATCCGTTGCGCCCATATCCGTTAAACCGCTCGTGAGCAGCGGGACGGAAGCCTTCAACAATTGCTGATCGGACAGCAACACTTCCAGTATCTTTGCCTTGCTCAAAACGACGTTGATCGTTTGTACGTCAACCGTGTTGATCGTGTAAAAATCCATCTGCGTGTCGCCGTTGTTAAACGCGTCTTGCACGAGTTCGCCCGCTTTACCGCTGCCCAGCGCGTCATACGTAACACCGAGCATTTGGGAGAGTTCGTCCGGATTGAGCACGTACCACTCGTCCGATAGATTGCAGGTGAACTGGAAATATTCATTGCGATAGACTTCGCCCGCGGCGATTGCGTCGTCGCTCTGCGCCGCGCTTCCGCCGGACGCGGTGTCAAGAGGCGTGGTGGGGTAGGTCACGCCGAGCACGTTTTCGTTGCCGGTGGCGCAAGCGGATAAGGTGAAGCAGAGCGCGAGAAGTAGACTGATGGCCAGGATGCGTTTGATCGGTTTCATAATCCCTCCGATATTTGTGTAGTTTGTATATCATACCATATCACATTTCAAAAGCGTACAAAAAATAAACATAACAAGTAAACTAAAAAGAAAAAGGCACTCGCCACAACGGGGGAGTGCCTTTGTAAGAACGCTTGTTGAAAGACGGTTTATTCGATGCCGATCACGTCGTCGTCCAGCACGACCGCGACAAGCATATTGCCCTTGCTCGCGCGCGGCTCGATGCGCACCTCTCCCGTGTGAATTGCGGTTCTTCCGCCGTGCCGTTGCACGAGCGTGAGCGTCTTTTGCTCCGTGAGCACCGCGACCGCCGCAATGCAGGTGCCGTTGGAACCGTTTTTCTTGAGGTCGAAGGCCTTGAGGCCCTTTCCGTTTCTGCCTTGCAGATCGTAGTCAAACATCGGCGAGCGCTTGCCGAATCCCTTGTCGGTGATGGTCAACACCTCGGCCTCGTCCGGCACGAGCGAGGCGAAGAGTACCTCGTCGCCCTTGTCGAGCTTGACGCATTTCACGCCGCCGGAGACGCGGCCCATCGCGGGGATCGTGTCCGCCGCAAAGCGGATGCTCATGCCGAGCTTGGTGACCATGAGGATCGACTTGGATTCGTATTTCTCAATCGCGAGCACGCGGTCTTTATCGCGCAGGGCGACCGCAACCGTGCGCTTCACGCGGACGCGGTATTCGCTGGCAGGGGTGCGCTTGATATTGCCATCGCGCAGGTAGAAGAGATAGTCGCCTTCTTCCTCGTCGGAATACAGCGCGATGATCTTTTCGTTTTTCTCAAACGGCAGCAGCGAGGCGAGGTTTGCGGCCCGCGTGGTGGCGCGGGTTTCCGGCAACTCTTCCACCGCGAGCGAGAGCACCGCGCCCTGATCCGTAAACAGCCGGATGCGCTGGTTGGATCGGGTTTCGAGCACGAACAGCGGCTTGTCTTCCGAAATCGCCGCGAGCGAAAACACCTTGGTCGGCATGCGGCGCACCTTGAGCCCTTCGCAGATGCAGACGGTGACGTCTTCCACCACGGCGAGGTCTTCCGCCTCGTCGACAGGCGTATCGTCGCAGGCGACAAACGTCGTTCTGCGGGAGACGGCGATTTGCTCGCGAATCTCGACAAGCTCCTTTTTGATCAGCGCGAGCAGTTTCTTCTCGCTCGCAAGTATGCCGCGGAGTTCCTCGATGAGGCGCACCACCTCAGCGTATTCGCGCTTGATGGTGATGAGTTCCATGTTGGTCAGGCGCTGCAAACGAAGATCGAGAATCGCCTGCGCCTGCACTTCGGAGAGCGCGAACGTCTTCATCAGGCCTTCGCGCGCTTCTTTGGGGGATTTACTGGCGCGAATCAATGCAATGACCGCGTCGAGATTGTCCACCGCGATCATGAGTCCGGCTAAGATATGCTCGCGACGGAGCGCCGCGTCCAGCTCAAACTGGGTGCGCCGCGTGACCACATCCCGCTGATGGCGAATGTAGTGCGCGATGATCTGCTTGAGGTTCATCTGCTGGGGTTTACCGCCCGCGATGGCGACCATGTTGACGCCAAACGTCATCTGCAGATCGGAATACTTAAAGAGATATTGGAGGATGCGCTCCGGGTCGCCGTCCTTTTTGACCTCGATGACGGCGCGCATGCCCGTGCGGTCGCTTTCGTCGCGAATATCCGCGATGCCGGAGAATAGCGCCTTCTTTTCCTGACTGACGGCGAGGATTTTTTCCAGCATGTTCGCCTTGTTGACCTGAAACGGCAGCTCGG
>CAYVAO010000411.1:0-2404 GCA_964448895.1 uncultured Christensenella sp. | reverse complement strand
TATGAAAACAAACTGATCAGTAAGATCAGCAGCGCGTATATCTTCTTTTTCCGTGGTACGCCGCTTCTGATTCAGCTCTTCGTCGTTTATTTCTCCGCTCCGGGCATCTTCGGCTTCTCCTGGCGCAGTCTCTTTAGCGCCGCAGACCCCGAGGCTGTTTACAAGGGAGCTTTCATCGCGGCGGTGATTGCGTTTTCCCTCAACTCGGCTGCCTACTGCGCGGAGATTGTCCGCGCCGCGATTCAGTCCATAGACAAAGGACAAAACGAGGCTTCCAAGGCGCTTGGTATGAGTTACGGGCAGATGATGCGAACCATCATCATACCGCAATCCATCCGCCGGATGATTCCCCCGCTCTGTAACGAATTTGTCATGATGATCAAGGATGTATCCCTCGTGTTTGCCATCTCGCTGATGGACATCACAACGATCTCGAAGACCATTATGACCAGCGAAGGAAACTATCTCGTGTTTATTCCCGCCCTGTTGATCTATCTGGTCATCACGGCAATCTTCACGTTTATCTTCGGCAAGATCGAGAAACGGCTCTCCATCTACGAGTGATTCGCGAGAAAGAAGAAACACGTGTACGACACGATGAACGACTATAGATTGATAAGTAGGGCGCGCATATGAGTGAATATCAACACATTCTCAGTACAGAGCATCTTTACAAAAGCTTCGGGTCACTCGAGGTTTTAAAAGATATCAATTTAGCCGTCAAAAAAGGTGAAGTGATCTGCATCATCGGGCCTTCCGGCGCGGGCAAGTCCACCTATCTTCGCTCGCTCAACCAGCTGGAAAAGATCACGAGCGGCAAGATTTTCATCAAGGACGAGCTGTTTTTACACCGCGAGCACAACCGAACGATCCACCGCGCCGAGCCGGAAGCGCAAAAAGCGATGCTGCTCGAAATGGGCATGGTATTCCAGCGGTTCAATCTCTTTCCGCACAAGACCGTTTTGGAAAACGTGACGATCGCGCAGGTTTTGGTGCGCAAAAAAACCAAAGAATCGGCGGAAAAGCTCGCAAAAGAGATCATCGAGCGCGTCGGCCTTTCGGACAAGCTGGACGTTTACCCAAGCAAACTCTCCGGCGGTCAGCAGCAGCGCGTCGCAGTAGCACGCGCGCTCGCCATGGAACCGGAAATCATGCTCTTTGACGAACCCACGAGCGCGCTGGATCCGGAGCTGGTCGGCGAAGTGCGGGTCGTAATGAAAGGCCTCGCCCAGCAGGGCATGACCAGGCTGTGCGTAACCCACGAAATGGGGTTTGCCAGAGAGGTTGCCGATCGCGTGGTATTCATGGCGGACGGTATGATCCTCGAGGAGGGTGCTCCGAAGGATATTTTCGACCACCCGACGAACGAAAAAGCAATCAGCTTTTTGAGGAGCGTTCTGTAAAGCACCTCCTTTGCGCAAGTGCAGCCTTTCGCTCCCTCATCCGTTTGTTTCACACTCAAAAACATCGACGCCGTTTTCAAGCGGCGTCGTTCTTTACCCGATTCTTTCTTCTCATCCCCGCCCGCATGCCGGTACGGATACGATCTTTCCGATTCCACGCAGAAATATTGACACTGTTTGTAAAATCATATATAATAAAACATACTGTTTTAATAGGACAAAAAGGAGGGTGACTCCATGAGAATTTCTGCAAAGGGGCGCTATGCGCTGGCTTCGGTCGTTCATATGGCACAGCAGCAGCATAGCGGCGAGTCGATTACCCTCGTCAGCATCTCCGAGCGACTCGGAATTTCCAAGATCTATCTGGAGCAAGTATTCTCGCTTCTCAAGCGTGCCGACCTCGTCAATTCCGTAAAAGGAGCGCAGGGCGGCTATCTTCTTTCCAGCTCGCCGAGTCAAATCCGTGTGTTGGATGTGCTCACGGCGGTTGAAACCGGGCTTTTTGACAAGACGGAGGACACCGTACCGGAAAAAGCACCGGAGATCGAGTTCGCCATGCGTGAGTGCGCGTTTGAGGCGCTGGATCAAGCGGTAGCAGTCGCTCTCTCACAGGTCTCGCTGGAAGACCTGGTCTTCGCAAGTGAAAAACACAAGGGCGAAACTGCCGCGATGTACTATATCTAATCATAACTCTTCTTTTGAACATTAGAACCAATTGCATACGGATCAAAAAGAGCAGGAAGCGATTCGTTCCCTGCTCTTTTGCTTGAATTGATTCTGTGATAACGCTAATTCGCGAAGATGACATTACTCACAGAATACCCAACCCTCCAAGAGAAATTCGAATATTCGTTAACAGGTTGCATAACAAGCTCCGCCACATTGACCGGGTGATCAAACTTGATATCGTACGAAGTTTCAACGTTGTCTTCCGCGACTAGATTCGGGAAACTATACCCCTTGCCATCGGTATCGAGCACCCAGCGTACCCCGTCCCCCGT
>CAYVAO010000410.1:0-2411 GCA_964448895.1 uncultured Christensenella sp. | reverse complement strand
CTCTGAATTCTTGTTGATATAAAAATACCACTTATGGTAAAACTAGTTTTTGTGACAAAAGCGAGCATCGAATCATGCTGTTAAATAACAATTGATAGCAGATGATATCTTATGTATAGGTCTGTTGTACAGCACATGAGTTCACAAAAATACCACGAATGGTAATACGTGATTTATAAAAACATTACACACTCTGAAAGAATGAAAAATGTTTTGACACCAAACGGCTGCTGTGATACGCATATAGGGCAAACCGGTTGATGAAACGAGGGACAGCATGGAATCCAGAGACGCATATTTCGACGAGGTCTATCGGCAGCATGCGGCGGACGTAAAGCGTTTTGTCGTCGTGCGCATTCGCTCTGTTTCGGACATGGAGGATATCGTTCAAGAGGTTTGGAAGCGGTTTTATGAGCGCACGGCGTTGCTTCGCCCGCAGGAACCGTATCGGTATCTGATCAAGATCGCAAAAGGCGAGCTCTATCACCGTTACCGGAACCAGAGCCGTAGAAACGAGCGGGAGGAACCGCTGACAGAGACGATCCCCGACATGCAAGCGCCGTTTGAACCGGCGCTGCTGGATCGGATGGAGGCCGCATCTGTTTGGCAAATCGTCAAGCGGGAACCCTTGCTTTCCTATCAGACATTTGTGCTTTACTACGGCTTCGACCAATCGTTGCGGCAGATTGCGTATGCGCTTCACATCAGCGAGGATGCGGTGAAGGCGCGGCTCTACCGCACCAGAGAACGGATTCGGGCCGAGTGGAACGGAGGCGATGTAAAATGACGGAACGGGAATTGTTTCACGACGCAGTGATGCAGTATATGGTGGACGACGCGCGGATTGCGAAAGAGAGCAAGAGACGAAAGCCGCATCCGATCGCAAGAAGAATCCTGTTTGCGGCGGCATGTATTCTGGTTGCACTGGGCGTAACCGTGTTTTCCATCCCCAGCGCGCGCGCCGCTGTGGAAACGTGGCTCGACGACTGGTTCAGCGCGCAGGGCTATCTGGGACAGGATGCGGCGGAGCGAACCAAGGAGCCGACCATCGACGCGATCATTACCGACGCGGGCGAAAACCGGGCGAAGGTCACCGCGGTTGCTGCGGGGTCGGAAACGTATGCGGCGGCGTTTGATATGACGCTGGACGAGATCGCCTATGACGGCGAGATCATCTACCTGACGGGAACGATGTCCGGCGCGACGGCGCGGCCCTTTGTGCAGCCGTTCACGGGCGGGGATACCTACCGTTATGCGAAAAACGACGGCTCGCTTGGTGGAGACCCGAATGCCGAGTTTTACTTCTTCGAGTGTGAAAGCATCTTTTCGCTTACGACCGAGGACGGCGGCACGTATATCGGCAGCATTGTTCCAACATTGTCGGACGATATGACGCAGACGCTCAACGAAGGAGCCAAGGCGGATTTTGATCCTGTCTTTGAGGATGGAAAGCTGATTACGACGAACGCTGTGGCGGATCGGCTCTGGGATGCGTATCTCGCTGAACACAACGTGCGATTCACGGCGGAACTTAGACAGGTGCACATAGACATGCAGCCGCTGACGGGACTCGTCAAGGGCGATCTTACACTGCGCCTGATCTACGGCAACGTTGAAGGCGTGGATGCCGACCCGGTGTTGAGCGCAAGCTTTGATCCCATCACGATCGATGCAAACGCGTATCTTACGCAGACGAAGACCACGCAGGCGCAAGAGGGAACACGCGTAGAACTCGGCGGCGTGCACCCCGTGACCATTCTGGAATCGCAGCCGGAAGAAGAGCGCACATCGGACGACGCGGAGCATTACATCTACACGCGGGAGCTGGATTTTACCGGCGCTTCGGTTTCGCTCAAGGAGATCAGCTTTACGCCGACGGACACCAAGATCGTGCTGCATGTCGTGTTGCCGGAGAGCTGGACGAGTGCGGAGCGCTGCTATGCGGGCTTAACATTTTTGATGCTGCTCGATGATGAAACACCGGAGAACACCACGAAGGCCGTGTTTTCCGTTGAAGGCCCGCGCGGAACAGGTGACCAGACGGGCGAGGCGTTGGAATATGACTGCGCGTTCTGGGGAAGCACAGTTCCGCCGAGCCAATGGGCCAAGGCAAAGACGCTGACCATCATACCGACCACCGTCTATTGGTGGGATATGCAGGCGCACTATGACGACGGCCCGTATGAGCAGATTTCGCTTCGGGATGGATATGTGTTTACGGGAATTGCGAACCACACCGGCTTTGATATGGACGAGCTCTACGACGAGATGACGCAGTATGCGATGACCATCCAGCTGGATGATTACCGATAATAGAGATGCCAGGAGCAGAAGAAGGGCGCGCCGGAGACGGCGCGCCCGCTTGCGGTGGAGAACGACTTTATTTTAGCGGAATGACGATATCGCAGTGT
>CAYVAO010000409.1:0-2424 GCA_964448895.1 uncultured Christensenella sp. | reverse complement strand
CTGGCGCTGCTTGACCGGGGCATCGCGCTGATGGAAAGCCTGCTCGCCGTGCCTATCTGGGAATAATGGGCAAACGTATTGCGTACGCGCCCCTGGGCTACGGCGCCGACCAGTATGGCTGCAAGCAGCAATATGATTTGGTAGATATCAAAGCCGTAAAATGGCAAAAAACCCATTGTTTTTCCTCTCCTGATGAATCTTTCATATTTTCAACAATAGTATATACAGTTTTTTATGTAAAATGAATGTCCGAAAGTTGAACAAATTGTTAAAAACAATAAAAAAGCCCGCAGAAACTGCAGGCTGTTTATGAAAACTTGCCGCGCACCCGGCATCGATAGATGGTTCCAAGCGGTATGCCGTATTATAGGCTCCGGACAGGCAGCTCCGCGGCACACGCAAGAAACCGCTTACTGCTGCTTCCGCCAGGACCTGACAGGGTTCACGGGCTTTCGTTGCACGGGACCCATCCTTCAACGCCCGCCTGCGGCGCCAGACCTTACAACCATATACCTCAAAGCCGGGAATTACGCCCCCCTGTAGCGGATCGAGGGTTACAGGGCACCGCTAGCTCCCCGCCTAGCGCGGCAAACTGGTTTACGAGAAGATTGTACCATACTGCGCCCGGAATGCCAAACGATTTTTGAGGCGCGCGCATGAAAGGATTGCAAACGAATCGCAAACAGACCGTTTATTGCAGCTTTTTGAGCGCATATGCCGCCGCGACACGAACACCTTCTCGTGTGTCGTTCTCCCACCGCTCGATCAAGGGAATCAAATCGCTTCTTTTATGCCTTGCCGCGATCACGCACGCGTGCTGAATGATTCGCCCGTTTTTATTGAGGTTTTTACCAACGATTGCGAGTACGGGTTTGATCTTGCCCGATAGAATCTCTTCCAGACGAAATGCGTCCGGCATCTCTTCGATCGGTTTCATTCCGGCGTTATACGGGCAAATCTTCTGGCAAAGCTCGCAGCCGAGCATACAGCTCATCGCATCCATGACCCAGTCTTCCATCGGGTCTCCGCCCATATAGGCGCGTGCGCATTGCTTGAAATGGTACCCGTCTTCGTCAATTGCGCCGCTGGGACAGATGCGCTCGCAGGCGTGGCAGCTTGCGCATCGCGCGGGCGCAGGTTCTTTGATCGCGGTAAATTCCGGCTCCGGCAGACTCACAAACAACGTTTGAACCGCATACCGCGTGCCGAATCCCGGAATATAGGTCAGTCCGTTTTTGAGCGGTGTCCCTACGCCGGATCGCGTGAGCAACTCTCGAATCGGCACGTATGCGCGCTCACACAGTATTCCGTCTGCGCGGAGCGTGTCGATTAGTCGGTTTGATGCGTGATAGGCCGCGTTGCTGGAAGGATAGTTGCCCGAAACTGGAATTTTATCCGCATACGGTCTGTACGGAAAGATCAGCGCAAGGATCGCGTTCGCCCAAGGCGACGAATCTTTCGGATCGGCGATTAAGTCCGTTCCGGCAGAATGCAAAGCGCCGTCTTGTAAACGGCGCTTATAGTGACCAAATGATTCTGTTGGAAACACATAGCATGCGGCAAAGCCGAGTTCCTTTGCAAGCGTCTCCAGATTCATATGCGCTACCTCTCGCAAAACGTTTTGAACAGTATAGCACACAACCAGATTACTTTTACAATAGGATTTACGCTTTTTGCTGTTGCAGCATCTCTTTTGTCTTCATAAGACGGGTCAGATTTCCGCGCTCGTTTTCGTCCAGCTTCATCTGAATGCGGCGAATCGCCTCCGTGATCTGCGGAATCATCACGTATTCCAGTGCGTTAACCCTGCGGCGCGTCTTCTCAATTTCGTCCGCGAGTCTGCCGCAAGCTTTCTCAATCTCCGCGAGCTGAACCAATAACGGCAATACCTCCGCCAGCAGTTGCACGGAAAGATCGAGGTCGGCGCTCGTCGTTGCAAAACCGTACGGATAGGTGAACCCTTCCTGCGTCGAGATGGTAATCTTCGGCACTTGAATGGAGAGCACCTGCTGAACACCTGCGGTCACCTCAGCGGCGCGCGCGGGATACATCAGCGCTTCCTCAATCTCCGCGCCGCTCATAGAAGCGCGCGCAAGCACAAAGCTCTTCATCGCGCGGGAGAGCTTCTCCTCCACCTCGGCGCGCAGAACCTGATTCTGTCTGGCGAATTCGATGAAGCGGCGAACGAGTTCGTCCCGCTTGTCCTTCATCATCTTATGTCCGCGAACTGCAACCTTTTTGCGTTTCTTGAGGTTGCTGAGTTCCATGCGGGTTGGCTTAACCTGGATCGCGGCCATCGGCTACGCCTCCTTGGGGTAATACTTCTCGATGTACACATCCTTGATGCGATTGAGTTCCGACTTCGGCAGAATGCCGAGCAGCTTCCAGCCGAGATCGAGCGGTTCCTCGATGGTACGGTTGGTG
>CAYVAO010000408.1:0-2436 GCA_964448895.1 uncultured Christensenella sp. | reverse complement strand
TCTTTGCGTGGATTGTAATCCGCCGGAACGAGCTTATCGACCGGCAGCGTTTGGATGACCATGTTGATTCCCTTTCGACACGATTTTTCGTAAGCCAGCCTGCGCCGCAAGAAGATTCCCCGCGAGCGCCTGCCCGCGCAACGTCTTTCGCTGCTGGCTCGTCAGACGGTGGTATTTCAATGTGCGAATGAACGCTTGTATCTCATCCACACTTATTTCCCCCTGCGCGCGGTCAGTAGGCGTTCCATAACGTCGTCCTGCGGATTCGCGCCCGTGTAGTCGGTGGCACAGTTTTCTTTGACGATCTGAAAGATCTCGTACCAGAGCCGGTTCGTCTGCGCCATGTAATTCTGGCTCATCGCCACGTAGGGAGACTGAATCGCGCTTCCGGTCGTCGGATGTTTTGCTAAGAAGCCATACTCTGTGACCGCTTCCTCACACTGAATCCAGCGCGCGGCGCTCATGGCATACCGTTCCAGCAACTGCGGAGACACGATCCTTGCCGCACCACGCTGGTCGAGCCATTCCCATGTGATCGCGTAAATCTCAGCCGCCTCAAGGTTGCGCCCATCCTTCTGTCGCGCTGAGAGCAATTCTCTCGGCAGCGGCATATCGTTACCCAGCAGGTTGGCGGTGTTGGGAAACTCCACAACGGTCAGCTTCCGTTTGCCTGGATTGCCGTCGAGCATCTTATCCGCGAGCGGTTTTTTCTTCTGGCCCGCGCCCAAACGCGAACCGCCATGACCGTTTGGCATGTCGCTTTCCTCCTGTAAAAAATAAAGGCCTATTCGACCTCTTGAAACCGCGAAAGTTTGTACGTGACCCGACCGCGTTGTCCAGTTGGAAAGGTCACAGAGATTTAGACACCGGCATGGGGTAACGTAGAATAAATAACGCTGATCCCACGCGTATACTTTTTCATCCAATAGGGATTCTCTGAGGCTTTCACTGCCCAATCAATGTGAAACCCGTCTTCGGTGTCCGATTTCAAGGAGTTGCAGATTCTATGTGTAAGTTGACAGTTTGACTGGCTGTGTTTCCCACCTCTGGACAATGGAACAATATGATCTATTGTTCCGCCCCAACTGTCATCTGCAAACTTATCGTCCGGTACAGGCATCCCGCAAATCTGGCAAATTCCATGATCTCGCTCGTATAATCTTTCATATGACACTGATTCCACAAAACCTGCTGCAATCTGCTTTTCCCTGCGCTGTTTGCTTTCTCGACAGAACGCCTTGTGCCGCGTTGTCTGATGTTCTTTCCGGCGATAATAAACTGCCTCGCATGTATCGCAGCAAAATTCCCTACGCGTATCCCCACACTTTGTAGATACGACGTTACCGCACTCTTTACACACAAACGTCCTCGGCGTGTACTCCTTTTCCCATTGTTCCCTTTTCATTCGCAGATTCGCGTCATGGCTGCACGCCGAACTGCAGTAGATTTTATTAGGACATACGGTGATGAATACTTCCCCGCATTCCGCACAATCCCGATGATACTTTGTTTTTTCTATGACTAGACGATTTTGGCGTCGTTCTTCTGTTTCTTGTCGTCTTGCATTTTTCCTGCACTCATCACTGCAAAACTTCATTCTGAAAGCATTCCTTCTCCAGAAAGGTTTCCCACACTGTTGGCAGGTATTATAACGGCGATTACTATTCGAAGCACACTCCGGCGAACAAAACTTTTGATCTGGAATGATTGTTTCAAATTGCTTCTCGCACGCAGCGCATATTTTCTTATGCTTGCTTCGGTCATGAGATTTCGCTATTTTCGCTATGCCACTGCAAGCCTTCGAGCAATAAAGCCTGTTCGCTTGAAGTGCAATGAATGATTCCCCGCAAATCTCGCACACATGAGCGTATCCGCTCTTATCAAGCCGCGCCTTATTCTTACAAGCCTCCGAACAATAAAGAGGTGGCCTTCCTGCAGAACGATAATCAAAATGTTCTCCGCACACCTTGCATATACAATGCTTCATCACTCCTGATGGGTCTTTTTTATCGGTAGTCATCGTTAATCTCCAAAACAAAATCAGCACCTGAGTGGTACTGATCAAGATGATTGTCACGATTTTCTATTTTCTGTTCCGATCGTTATCGAACTGTGGCAACTCTTACACAACGCCATGAGGTTGCCCTCGTCGTTAGTACCACCGTTTGCCAGCGGCAGGATGTGATGCACTTCCTCCGCGGCAGTCAGTCTGCCTTCGCTCTTGCACTGCTCGCACAAAGGATGCAGCAATAAAAAACGCGCGCGGAGTTTCTTCCACGCGCGGCCGTAACGCTTGTTGGTATCCGGGTCTCGAAGGTATCGATTGTACTGACGCTCTGCGGTTTGTCTGTGCGCATCACAGTACTGACCATCGGTCAGCTTGCCGCACCCCGTGAAGGAGCACGGTCGCTTGGGTTTACTCGGCATGCACTCCCG
>CAYVAO010000407.1:0-2442 GCA_964448895.1 uncultured Christensenella sp. | reverse complement strand
GATGGTGTTAAACTCGCGATTCATCTCCTGTACCACGAAGTCGAGCTTTCGTCCCGCGGGTTCAGGATCGATTAACAGGCTTCTCATCTGCGCGATGTGGCTGTGCAGACGGGAGATTTCCTCGTCGATGCTCGCCTTGTCCGCAAAGAGGGCAACCTCTGTCGCGAGTCGCGCGCGATCTACTTCCACATTGCCGAGTAGCGTTGTGATGCGCTCGTTGAGCTTGACGCGGTATTCCTCCACAACGATAGGCGCACGAACCGCGATCTGGTTGGTTAGCGACTCGACTGTATCCGCGCAGTTGCTCAGGTAAACGCCGAGGCGTTCGCCTTCCTGCTTGCGCCTGACGAGAAGATTGTCGATCGCGCCGGAGATTGCGCCGTTGAGCAGAACCATGAGTGCATCGCTGTCCTCGTCCGCCTCGCGAACGTTTGATACGTCCGGAAGACGAAGCGCCGCGGTGAGGGATAGATCGTCTCGTAGTGCGAGGGTTTCGTTTGCCTGACGTGCCGCCGCGACGAAAGCCGTCAGTAGAGGCACATCGATCTCCACGCTTCTTGCGTCGCTGCGCAGGTTGCGATAGTTGACAAAAACGTCCACATGTCCGCGCGAAAGGCGGGCGGACAGTGCGGAGCGAATCGGATCCTCCAAAAACGAGAGGTGGCGGGGCAGGCGCATACCGACATCGAGATAGCGATGGTTGACGCTCTTAAGCTCAACCGTCATTTCACGCCCGTCCGTGGACGCGCTTCCTTTGCCATAACCTGTCATGCTGTACATCGTTTTGTCACCCCCAAGTCGCAATTATAAATTATAGCATGTGATGGAGCATCACACAAGCGTTAAGAACGAACAGAATCGCAACATGCTTCATTCAAACCTATTTACGCGCTGTTTTTGCCACATAATTCGAGCGATTATTTCTGCGAATAGAGCCGGTAAAGCTCGTCCGCATGCGGCTCTTCCAGCGGAAAATCATCGACGAAACTTTCGTTGCCTTCAATTGCGCGGCCGATGACGGCGGCGGAAATGCCTTGCGTTTGCAGCGCATCTACGAGCTTGGTTCCGTCTTCGCATGCAATTAAAAGGCTTCCGCTGCCGATGAGGCGCAGGGGATCGAGCGAGAGCGCCTCGCAGAGGGCGTGCGTTTCTTCCCGAACCGGAATATTTTCGGTGTTAATCGAAACTGCGCAATGATTGGCAAAGCCGAGCTCCCAGCTCGCACCGAGGACACCGCCCTCGGTGACGTCGTGCATGGCGACGGCGCCAAATTGCATCGCGATTCGGCTTTCGGGAACGATGCTGAGCTTTCCCGCGAGTGAACGCGCGGCATCGAGCACGGACGCGGGAAGAGCGCCAAGACGCTCTGCAAAGTCTTCCGCGAGAATGGTGGTGCCTTCTACCGCCGCCCACTTGGTCATCACGATGTCGTCACCCGGGCGCATGCCGCGCAAAACTTGATTGCGCGGTTGGCGGGCGATCACTGTCGCGCTCGTTACCGCGTGCGTGACCGCGTCGGTCACCTCGGTGTGTCCGCCGAGGATATCGACGTTGGCAAACTGCGCCGCGGAGGAAAGATCGTCAGCAATCCGGGAAATCTGCTCCATGGTGCCGGTCGGCGGCATCAGCAGCGTTACGAGAAGGCCCACCGGTTCCGCGCCGGCTGCCGCCGCATCGTTGCAGCTCACGTGAACGGTGAGCCTGCCAAGATGGGCCACGCTTGCGGAGGTGATGGGGTCGCAGCTCAGCACGAGCAGGTCGCTGTCCAAGTCGACCACGGCGCAATCCTGGCCGATGGTAGGCGAGGAGAGAGATTCCGGTCGCACGCGCCGGAATTTTTTGAGAACCAGACGATCCAGATCATCATTATCGAGTTTGCCAAGTCTAAGCATTCTATCTAATCTCCAAGTTGATTTAAAACAGGGTAACGGGGTTTTCTTCGCGCGGCGTTTCGCCGATCAAAGCGAGGAATTCCGCCTCAGTGAGGAGCGGAATGCTAAGCTCACGCGCTTTGTCGAGCTTGCTGCCCGCGCTCTCACCATAGAGAACATAGTCGGTCTTTTTACTGACGCTGCCCGCAGCCTTTGCGCCGTTTTGTTCGATGAGCGCTTCCGCTTCTCTTCTTCCAAGCGTCGGGAGTGTACCCGTAACCACGATGGTTTTGCCCGCGATGGGAGAATTGGTGTTTGCCGCCTGTTCGCTCTGCGGCGAAACGCCGTGCGCCAGCAGTTGATCGATCTGGGAAGCGATATTCGCATCGCCGAAAAACGAGAGGATACTCTCCGCCACGATGCCACCGACATCGGGAATCGCGAGTAGCTCATCTCGCGTTGCCGCGCGAACCGCCGCCAGCGTGCCAAAACGCTTTGCGAGATCCTTTGCGGTCTTGCTGCCGACATTCGGAATGCCGAGCGCAAAGAGAAACGCGCTGAGCGGTCTAGT
>CAYVAO010000406.1:0-2444 GCA_964448895.1 uncultured Christensenella sp. | reverse complement strand
TCAAACTTCTTCGCGTATTTCAGCAGCGCGTCGTCGCCGTTTTTTGCCACGTCCGCTATGATATCGCGCACGATATCCTCTACGCCGCTGTCCTCCAGCCTGCGCAGAAAGAGCGTGCTCTTGTCGATTTCGTAGTCATTCAGTATCTTCATGCGTTCACCGCCTGTTCGAGTTTGCTCCTGAGAAGATCAATCTCTTCGCCTTTGAACTTATAGTGCGCTTTGTTCGCAATCAACCGCGCGCTGATGGGTTCGATCTCTTCCAATACGCCGAGTCCGTTTTCCGCGAGCGTTTTGCCCGTCTCCACGATATCCACGATTACGTCCGAAAGACCGAGAATCGGCGCCAGTTCGATCGAGCCGTTGAGGCGGATCACGTCGATTTCGCGGCTCTGCGCGGCATAATGCCTCCGCGCGATGGCGGGAAACTTCGTCGCCACCCGCAGGATGCCCGTGTGCGAATCCGAAAAATCCTTCGGACCAGCGACGCACATGCGGCATTTGCCAATCTTTAAATCCAGCAATTCGTAGACGTCCGGCGCGTACTCCAGGAGGATATCCTTGCCCGCAACGCCGATATCGGCGGCCCCGCGCTCGACATAGATCGCCACATCCGAAGGCTTCACCCAGAAATAGCGCACGCCCGCGCTCTCGTTTTCAAACGTGAGCTTGCGGTTTTCTTCCAGCAACTCCGGGCAGTCATATCCCGCACGGGCAAAGAGGGAATACGCTTTTTCGCCGAGTCGGCCTTTTGGCAGGGCGACATTAATCATACGCTTCATGCGTTTGCCTCCATTTTGAGGCATACCTGTGTATTTCTATATTGCTTTAATTGCTTCATCTGTTTCATGCGTTTGCCTCCTTGTTCAGCCGAATGATCTCGCGGCAGGCAGGACACGGCTCTTCCTCGCGCTGCACGCGATACCGCAAGCCGCGCGCGCGGAGCGATTCCGTCTCGCGCACGATCGCAATGGGATCGGTCGAATCGTCGTAGAGCACAAGAGCATCCACATCCTGCGCGGATTTGGTCGAAAGATAATGCTCCAGCTGGTCGAGATAGACCGCAAAGCCGATCGCCTCGCCGTGTTTTCCCATTCGCAACAGCAGGTTGTCATATCGCCCGCCCGCGAGAATGCCGGCCGGAATCCCTTCCACAAAGCCGCGAAAGACGAGGCCGTTGTAATAGTCCATATCGTTGACCACCGAAAAATCGAGGTTCACGTTTGCGATCCGGTACGCTTCCAGCATGTCGCTCATGCGCCGCAGTCCCGCGAGGGCATCGCGGCTCGTCTGCGGCAAATCGAGCGTCTCCACGCGCGAAAGCGTCTGTTTCAGCGGGCCGCAGGCGGAGACGAGCGCGGTCAAACGCTCCTGCGTGAGCGCGGATATGCCAAGCTCCGCGCAAGCTGCGGCGAGACCGTGCAGGTTTTTTTCTCCTGCAAGCGATAGAAGTTTTGCGCATTCGCCGTCGCCAATCGGCTCCTCCGCCAGCACGCCGGAGAGCACGCCAACATCCGACACATCCAGCACATAGCGCTCGCTGATCCGGTTCAGGCTCCGCGCCGCCAGCATCAGCACCTCGCCCGCGGCGTAGTCGTCTACGCGCCCGCTGCACTCAAGACCCGGCTGCATGATTTCGCGCCAGCCGTATGCGTTTCTCGGCACGCGGTCGCCCGTCTCCGTATAGCAGAGCTTCTGCACGCGCCCGTCGTCCTTTGCGTTCTTCACGATCGAGAGCGTCACGTCCGGCTTCAGCGCCTTGAGCTTGCCGTTTGTATCGCTGAATGTCAGCACCTGTTCGCTGGCTAAAAACTTTTTGTTGCGCATGTAGAGGTCGTATTCCTCAAATTTTCCGACCTTGTACGGGCGGTAGCCGCAGCTTTGGTATAGCTCGCGCAGCTCGAATACGATTCGCTCCTGCAAGGTCAGCGTGTCGGACTTCATGGGCGCTTTTCCTCCGACTTCATGCGATCCAGCACCAGACGATAACCGCCCGCGCCGTAGTTGAGGCAGCGCTTCACGCGCCCGATGGTGGCGGTGCTCACGCCCGTCTTCTCAATCGCGCTCTGGTAGGTGTCCCCCGCGTCCAGCGCTTTGGCAATCTCCAAGCGCTGGCCCAGGTCGCGAATCTCCTGAATCGTGCAGAGATCCTCAAAATATCGATAGCACTCCTCCACGTTTTCCAGCTTCAACACGGAAGAAAAGAGCGCGTCTGTCTGCTTGTTTCTCGGTAAACCCATACTGGCACTTCCTTACCCTTTATTTTTCCACTTGCGTGTTTCGGTGGCGTTCGCTCCCGCCTATCCCGATGCGTCTTTCGTATTTTATCACTTCATTGCGCTAAAGTACAGAATTATTTTCTCGACTATTCATCAAGTCCAATCAAACGATACCAAAAAGAGCGAAAAAACGGAGGAATAGCGCGAAATACGCCGGTTTCTTGCG
>CAYVAO010000405.1:0-2448 GCA_964448895.1 uncultured Christensenella sp. | reverse complement strand
GGGCCGCAGATCGTTTGCCTTAAAATCAGCTAATATCATTGATTCATCAAAAAACCTGTGACGATTCACAGGTTTTTTGCTTGCAAAAGATCGGTTGGTTGCGCAGTCGTAAGACTAGACAAGACTTTCAGAAGCGTTGGGATTTAGAAACGCGACAGCTTTGCCGAGGATATGCACATTGGAATCCGCTCGCATGACGATTGGCACATAAGCGGGGTTTTCCGCCATCAGCACAATTTGATTCTCGTTTTTATAAACGCGGCGAAGCGTCAGAGCGCCATCCAGCATCACGACCGCTACTTCATGGCTGCGTACGTCCTCCATCATGCTGGCGTAGACGATGTCGCCATCGTTGATGTTGAGCTTTTTCATGCTGTCTCCGTTGAACCGCATCGTAAAGTCGCAACGGATGCTCTGCGGAACCTCGTCGTAGCAGGCGATATTCTGTTCGTCCAATAAAGGAACTCCCTTTAGGGCTCTGTAGATGCGCGGCTTGACGACAGAGGTTGGCAGCGCGGTGATTTGACCGGATTTGGGCGCGATGCTCGGATATGCGCGACGCGTTTCCTCATCGATAATTAAATAATCTACGGTAACGCTAAAAAAACGCGAGAGCTTGACCAGCGTAGAACGCTTGATGTTCTCGGTGCCTTTTTCATAAAAGTTGACGATCGTCATATAGGGAATACCCGAAAGACGGGACAACTGTGATTTGTTGATTCCCCGTTCGGACATGAGTATGTCAAGCTTTTCGGGCATCGTCATCGTAGAGTACCTCGAAAAAAGGATTTCCGCACAATCTGGTACGCCTTTCTCTTGTGCGCCATAACGCCATCATAGCGAATGAAAGCGGAAAAGGCAAGAGTTTTCTACCATACAGCGTAGAATATATTGTATTTTGTTCAAAGTTTGTTCAAATATGGTTTTGCAAATGTGAACACCACAATATGTAGCGTTTGGTTTAGATGTTGTTTGGTTTTCTTTCATTCGATGGATTCTTTTATGAACCGTTCGAATCAAACGTGAAACCGGATTGTGAACAATCTTGAATTGGCTTCTCTTCCTGCGTAGGGAGCTTGCTTTTTACTGGCAAAAATGATATGGTAACAAAAAACGGAGGCTGAATGTTATGGGAAAATTTGTCATCAAACAAGGCAAAACAGGGCCGTATTTTGTACTCAAGGCAGCCAACGGTGAACCGATTGGCAAGTCGGAAATATATTCCTCTGAAGCTGCCGCAAAAAACGGCGTTGAAAGCGTAAAGAAGAATGCAGCGGTCGCACAGACTGAAGATCAAACCGATGAGGGCTGGAAAAACATGACCAACCCGGTGTTTGAACTCTACAAGGACAAAGCGGGTGAATTCCGTTTCCGTCTGCGCGCGAAGAACGGCGAACCGATTCTCTCTTCTGAAGGATATTCGGCAAAGGCGTCCGCAATCGGCGGTATCGAGAGTGTCAAGAAAAACGTGGATTCGGAGCTCGTCATCGAGTAATCCCGGCAGGAAAACCAAAACAAGCAATAAGACAATGCGACGGCATATAACGAGATATGCCGTCGCATTTCTGAACTTAGCGGATTGTGTTCAAAGCATCTTACCGATCAGTCTCCGGGGAACAAGCTTAAGAGTGATTTCATTCGATGGATTCTGTTCAAGCACATGAACTTGATAAAAAGAAAGCATATTGAGGTCGCCATGATAACGTTACTTTCAAAACTGATCATCAAAAATTACAATGACTATGCATCGCCGTCCGTACGTCTGAAATACGGCATGCTTTGCGGCGCTGTCGGGATTTTCTTCAACATACTCTTGTTTACGGGGAAAATTCTTGCGGGTACGCTGACCGGTAGCATCGGTATTACTGCGGACGCGTTTAACAACCTTTCAGATGCGGGCAGTTCCGCCATCACGCTGGTTGGATTTCGCCTTTCGGATGCGAAGGCGGACAAGGAGCATCCCTTCGGACATGGTAGATTTGAGTATATCGCCGGGTTGATCGTCTCCATGGCGATCTTGCTGATGGGCTTCGAGCTGGCGAAAACATCGGTCGACAAGATTATACACCCGGAAGAAGTAACGTTTTCGTTTCTCGCGATGGGCGTGCTAATTGCATCGATTTTGACCAAGCTCTATATGTTTTTCTACAACCGCGGAATCGGGAAGAAGATCGACTCGGCTGCCATGCGCACAACTGCGCTGGATAGCTTTTCCGACGTAACCGCAACCTCGGTCGTACTGCTTTCCATGCTGATTGGCAAATGGACAGGCTGGAAGATCGACGGCTATGCCGGCTTATTGGTTGCGCTTTTTATCGGCTATACCGGAATTCGCGCCGCGCAGGAGACCATCAGCCCGCTGCTTGGGCAATCTCCCACGCGGGAGTTTGTTGCCAAAATCGAACAAATCGTTTTGGCGCAGGATGGTGTGATCGGTGTGCACGCCCG